>CAMBJF010000119.1 GCA_945867875.1 uncultured Ruminococcus sp.
GATAGCGTAGCGTCTCGTGGGCTCGGAGATGTGTATAAGAGACAGCTTGTGCCCTTCGGAATGGGTATATACCTCTCGTTCTGCAAATTCACCACAGTCGCCAATGCAAGGTGGTCGGGGCTTGAAAATTACAGGCGTATTTTCTCCGACAGCAATTTCACAAATGCACTTTGGTTCACGGTGAAATTTACCGTTGTATCGGTGATAACGGTAAATATATTCGCCTTTCTCCTCGCTCTCGCTCTCACAAGGGGGCTTCGGGGCACAAATGCATTCAGGACCATATTTTTTATGCCAAACCTCATCGGCGGCATTGTCCTCGGATATATCTGGAACCTTATCATCAACGGCGTTCTTGGCTTTTTCGGCACGGACATCACCTACAAGGCGGAGTACGGCTTTTGGGGGCTTGTTATCCTCACAAACTGGCAGCTCATCGGCTATATGATGGTCATATATATTGCGGGGCTGCAAAATATTCCCCGTGACATCACCGAAGCTGCCGAGATAGACGGTGCGTCAAAGGGGCAGATAATCGGGCGGATAACCATTCCTATGGTGATGCCCTCCGTGACTATCTGCACCTTTCTCACCCTTACAAATTCATTCAAGCTTTTTGACCAGAACCTTGCTCTTACTGCAGGAGCTCCCGGCAGGGAAACGGCAATGCTCGCCCTTGACATCTACAACACCTTTTACGGCAGACCCGGCTGGCAGGGAGCAGGTCAGGCAAAGGCTGTGATATTCTTCATCATTGCTGCAGTGATTGCCTTTGCGCAGCTGAAGATAACCGAGGGGAGGGAGACTGACAGATGAAAAAAAGGTCGGACATTTTTAGCTTTATCATTATGATAATTCTCTCGGCGGTGTTCCTTTTCCCCATTGCCGTGGTGTTTATGAACTCCTTCAAAACCAAGTTCAGCATTATGGGCAGCCCGTTTAAGCTCCCCAACAGCGCCACATTTGCAGGCTTTGACAACTATATCACGGGCATAAGCTCGGCAGGTATGGGCGGGGCATTTGTCCGCTCGCTGTTCATAACCGTTTTCAGCGTGGCGATACTTGTGCTTCTGTGTTCGATGACCGCCTGGTATATTATCCGTGACACAAGCAGAGTTTCTGGCATCATTTACAAGCTGTTTCTTTTTTCCATGATAGTGCCCTTTCAGATGGTTATGTACACGATGACCTATGTGGCGTCGGCGCTTCATCTGAATAATCCTGTGGGGATAATAGCCATATATCTTGGCTTCGGCTCAGGGCTGTCGGTGTTTATGCTGGCGGGCTTTGTGAAAAGCATACCGAGGGAGCTTGAGGAGGCTGCGGAAATTGACGGCTGCACACCATTACAGACATTTTTTCAAATAGTTTTCCCAATCCTCAAACCCACCGCCGTCACCGTTTCCATACTCAATGCAATGTGGATATGGAACGATTATCTATTGCCCTATCTAATTCTCGGAAACAGGTACAAGACCCTGCCCGTGGCGATACAGATATCAATGCAGGGTGCATACGGCTCTGTGAACTGGGGCGGGTTTATGGCGATGCTGGTCCTTGCAATTCTCCCCATAATCATATTCTATCTTTTCAGTCAGAAATATATTATCGAGGGCGTTATCGCAGGGGCGGTAAAGGGTTAATTTTTGCAAAAAAATCCTGCAAAGGCAATTGCTTTTGCAGGATAGTTGTGTTTATGGGGTGATGTCGGGTGTCACGGGAGCGGTCTCTTCGGGAATATCAACAGGCTCTGTTACATCGGGAACAGTCTCTTCGGGAATATCGAAAGTCTCGGGAACATTTTCCAATCCCTCAAATTCTCCGTCATTTATCGGGAAAGGCGGTTCATTAAGAGCCTGTGTGTCAATGGTGGCTGATTCTGTAACGGTGATGTCACTCTTAATCTCGTATGTGTCGGGGTCAATGACAGTGCCGTCCACAGTCCATATTTTTGTGTTGTCTACATATTTGGCAAGCTTATCGCCGTACTGTGCTGTTTCTATAGCTATAGTCGCACTGTCAAGGGGCTGTATAGTCAATGTAAATGTCAGCTTTTCATATACAGCTCGGTATTCGATGTTGTTCATTGAGGAATTCGGGGGAGTGAGCGTTACCGTATCTCCGACGGCAGAAGTATTATATTCATCTGCCCAGGCATAGACGGGTTCGCTGGCGGTGGTGCCTACTTTAAGTCCCGTTGAATAATCATCGCCTGAGTAAACTATTCCCCAGCCCTTGAAAGTATATCCCTCGGGAATAGTCTTAGGTGAGGGGAGAACAAAGCTGTCGCCTGTTTTGAAGAGTGCGCTGTAAACTGTTGCACCCTGTTCCACAAGCCTTATCTCGTGAATGAGATCATAATCAACATAGGGAACGGTAATTACTGTATCCTCGGTTACAGCGGTTATAGCTGCCTTTGCTTCGTCCCAACCCCAGAGATAATACTTGTAGCTGCCGTTCTCCATTACAGCGACCTCAGGCTCAAAGCCTGTGGGAAGCTTGCCGTAGTTCACGGTATCTTCAAAAAGAATAACGCTTTCATCATAGCTCGGCACATATGTTAGCGTAAATTCCATAGGAGTGTAAACGGCTGTGACGGTCATATCCTCAGTTATGAGCATTGCAGGGTCAAATTCGGCATCAGTTTCAAGACACCATTTTCCGTCTCTGTAACCCTCTTTTTCGGGAACAGCGGGTACATATTCCTTTATGGAGGTGTTGTACTCGGCTTTCACGGAAGTAAGCACTTTATTATCGACAATGAATGTGACGGTGTAGGTGTTAATGGTGTATTTTGCGGTAACAGTAATGTCAGAGGTAATAACATAGGCTGATGTAAATTCTTCATCGCCAATGTACCACTTGCCTGTATATCCGGTTTTTGCGGGAACATCGGGAGCGATGACCGTCTCGCCGTATGCGGCTTCAAAGCTCTTTGTGAAAGCATTGTCGGTTTCGGCATTGGCGGTGAATGTTACGGTGTATGTCTTTGCGGTATAAACGGCATTGACGGTAATATCCGATGTGATGGGTGTATCATAGGTGAACTCTTCGTCGCCAAGGTACCATTTGCCGGTATATCCCGTTCTTGCGGGAGGCTCGGGGATATTGCCTATTTTGCTGCCCTCTTCCACAAGCTCGGTGGAATAAAGTTCGCCGTTATACATAAAGCTTACGGTATATACCGTTTTTTCGGGTTCTGTTGCGGAGGTTTCTGCTGTTGATTCAGATGTGGGAGCGGTCGTTCCCGAAGAACCTGTGTATGAGGGAGTTGTGCCTGTGTACGGAGGCAGTGTTCCTGTATTTAAAGGTGCTGTCACTGTGGAAACTGATGTGCCCGATGAATTTGCGGTGGCTTTGGCTGAAGTTTTTGCAGATGTGCTGTCGGGCTTTGCTTCTGTGGGAACGGTTGTCACACTTGATGCAGATGTTTCCGCAGATGTTGCGGGAGCAGTCTCTGCCGATGTCTCGGGAGCTGTTTCGGGAACAGTCTCGGGGATAGTTTCGGGCTGAGATTCAGCCGATACGGGTGCATTCGTTACTACAGACTGAGGAGCTTCCATAGCAGTCTCGGGAACGGCAGTTTCGGCAGGAGCTGTGGCTTCTGCGGGTGCGCTTTCCTGTTCGGGGACTGTCTCAGGTTCGGTGACAGCCTCGGTCACGGGAGATGTTTCGGCGGGAGCGGTGTCCTCGGAAACTTCCTCCGTATTGCTCTCGTCAGATTCGCCTCTCAGCTTCCGGACAATAAGCTCGTCAAGCTCCATAAGATGCTCGTCATTGGAGCGGAGAGCATTTTCCTTTACCTTTGCGGAAAGCATATTGTAGAATATTTCGTGGATCGGGTCATCGCCTTCGCCAAGCTCGAAAATGTTGCCGTTTTCATCTTCCATAACAAAGCGTGATATGCCGTCCTTTTCGGCGGGATTTCCGCTGTTTTCATCAGGCTCGGTGCGTATGGTAACGCCCTTGTCGGCGCCTACCAGAACTAATTTCTTGGTGGGATTGCCCTCTGCATCAAGGAGAGTTACCTCCACCTTGCCGTTTAAGGTGTTCTCACGAATTGTATATCCGCCGTCATTATCCTTGTCAACGGAAACGGTGAAGCTTGTGCCTCTGACCGCCATTGTTGCTTTTGGTGCGGACACCTCATAGGAGGAATTTGCGGACAGGGGAGTGGTTATCTCATTTAATATAGTGCCCTGCTTTAAGTTTATGGAAGTCCTGCTGTCGGCGGCAGTGCCCGAAGCTATAAGCTCCAGGACCGTGTCACTGTCCAGCATAAGGTACTTGTCGCTGTCGAGAGCAAGGCGCAGTGTGCTTCCGCTGCCCACGGTGACGGTATCGCCGCTTTCAAGGTTCATTCCTATGTATGCGTCAATGTCGCCCGTGCCCTCTCTTGTGATGACGGAGCTTCCCGTCATTTCAAAGACCTTGAGGACTCTGTAGGTGTCCTCCTTTGTGAGTATAACACCCGCGGCAATTGCGCCCGATATCACGAAAGCGGCACTGCACGCTATGATTATCTTGACTTTCAATGACATTGCGGCAATAAAGGTTTTTACGCTCATAAAATGATCGCCTCCTGTTTCCTGCTTTATCGCAGTAAAAAATAAAAAGGAGCATACAGCCTGACAGCACTCCTCGGGGCAACGCCCTACAAATGCAGCCCGACCGCCATACTCCTTGAATGTTCCAAAAGCTTAGGCTCGTGCTTTGCGACGCCGATTTTCATCGGCTTTGCCTTTTAATTTGTTAATAGTATAATACCATATTATGCTAAAAAAAGCAATAGGTTAATTTAACTTTTGTAATATATACTAAAAACATTTGAAATATTAGCAGATGCCACAGCACACTGTACAACAATTAACGGTATCTTTACATTTATAAGGCTTACAAAACTCCAAGCTTTCTCAGAAATTTGGCTGAACGGCGCTGATTTTCAAGTGATGAAGTCTCGATAAGCACCGTTTTTACATCACCTAAATAGGTCTCAAAATGATACTTGAAGCGCTCCCAGCCGATTTTTCCGTCTCCCGCCGCAAGGTGGAGATCGTTTTTCAGGTCATTGTCATTTATGTGCATATGCTTAACATATGGCGCAAGAGTTGTCACCCAGCTTTCAATGTCCGAGCCGTATATAACAGCGTGGGCATAATCAAAGCACACCCCGAAATTTGCCTTGTCCGAAAGCCTTTCCGCCATTCCTGCCAGCATATCGGGAGAGGTGTCAAACATATTCTCCATATAAATTTCAAGGTCGGGATAATCGTCAAGAATGCCCCGCCAGAATTTTTCGTTGCAGTCAAACCAGTTTCTGATGTATGCCTCGGCGGTAAGGTCGGGGTTGTGATTTGTGTGGAAAACCACGCCCTTTGCCCCTATTTTTCGTGCAATATCAAGGCTCTGCCTTACCCTAAGCTCGGATATCTCACGTATCTTTTTGTCATAGCTGAAAATGAGCACATCAAAAAATGCTCCGTGCATTGTGCAGATATCGGGGACGCCTGCCGACTTGTAGCGGCTTATGATATCCTCTGTAAGGGCGGCATCGTCCATAACATCGGGGAGAAAAAAGTCGTTGTACTCAAAGCCGAAGCCGTATTCCGAAACAAGCTCAAGGCTCCTGTCAATACATTTTATCTGCGGTATTATCAGAAATCTGCTCATTGTACAAGCTCCTTTTCCTCGTCAGTTTTCTCCTCATTCAACCCCGTAAGGGAATACACGAAAACGCCCTTTGATTTGCCTTTCAGCGGTATTTCGCCGATAGGTTCGACGGTTATCCTGTCTTTTACCTGCTCATAAACGCTCTCGCTTATGAGCACCTGTCCACGCTTGGCATTGGATTCAAGGCGGGCGGCGGTGTTTACAGTGTCACCGATGGCGGTGTAGTCCATTCTGAAATCGCAGCCGATATTTCCAACGACCGCAGGGCCGCAGTTTACGCCCACGCCGAAGCTTACGGATTTGCCGTAGCGCTCCATAAACTTGCTCTCAATGGCGTTTCCGCCGCTTACGATGTCCCAGGCGGTCTTGACGGCTCTGTAAACATAGTCGTCAAGGTCGAAGGGGGCGTTGAAAACTGCCATTGTTGCGTCACCGATGAATTTGTCAAGGGTGCCGCCGTTTGCGAAAATTGAGTTGGTGGTGAGGTTCAGATAGCTGTTGAGGATATCTACCACCTGCTCGGGTTCAAGGCTTTCTGACATTGGCGTGAAGCCTCTGATGTCCACGAAAAGCACCGCAATGTCACGGTTTTCGCCGCCCAGCTTAATGTGATAATTTCCGCTTTTTGCAATTTCCTCAACCACCTGAGGGGCAACATATTTCTTGAATGCGGCGGTTATCTTCCGCTTTTCGGCAGCCTGCTCAGCATACTTTCTCATAAGGTTCAGCAGGTAATACGCCACGGAGCATAGGGGAGCGTAGAGGATAGGAAATGCCGTACCTGCGCTGTTCAGGGCGATGCACCCGCCAACACATCCCGCCGCAATTATAATGACGGCAGGGGTGGAAAATTTCAGCTTCATTTTCCTTGACACGATATATGCACAGCAGGCAATTACCGCCGCAGAAAGGGCTGAAACGGCTCTCGGTGCGGGAACGGGGCATTTGCCGTCAAGGAGTCCCTGAACGATGTTTGCGTGGATCTCCACACCGTACATCTGATCGGCACTGTTGGGGACGGAGAACTGATCCTGAAGTCCCGAAGCATATGCGCCTATGAGCACGATGCAGTCGGAAAAAATACGTGGGTCGGCAGTGCCGTCAAGGACGCTGCTAAGGGAAATGTGCTCATAATCAAAGGGTCTGCCCGCATAGTTTACCCACATTCGGCTGTTGGAATCGAGAGCGGGGATATTTTCGGGTATGCCCAGAAATTCGCAGTATTTTGAATAGATAGTCGCCGCAAAGCTTTTGTAGGTCACGCCCTCGAAATCCTCGGATAGAATAGCCGAGCGGACGATGCCGTCCTCATCGGAGGTGGCGTTTACAAACCCAGTGGCGGTGCAGTCGGCTATAATGGGCTGTTCTATGGAATCAATGTTGAAATGGTCGATGTATGGTTTGCCATTTTCATCGGTCTTGTAGGCGGTGGTGTAGTTTATGTACGAGCCGGAAATGACCTTGCCGCTTTTCTCACAGGCGGCTTTCAGAGCCTCGTCGCCCTCGCTGTCCATATCCCCGAACACCATTATATCCATTGCGATAACGGCGGGATAATCGCCCAGCTTATCAATAATTTCG
>CAMBJF010000120.1 GCA_945867875.1 uncultured Ruminococcus sp.
ACACACTGCATATCGTCGGCAGCGTCAGATGTGTATAAGAGACAGCTACTATGTTAAGGACGGTCGAATTAATGAAAACTTACGGAATTATCTGCGAATACAATCCTTTCCACAACGGTCACATCTATCAGATAGAAGAAACCAAGAAGCAGACAGGCGCTACTCACATCGTTGCTGTTATGAGCGGCAACTATGTTCAGCGAGGCGAGCCTGCTCTTATTGACAAGTTCAAGAGGGCTGAGATCGCTGTCAAGAACGGCGTTGACCTTGTTATTGAGATGCCTGTTCAGTACAGCCTTGCAAATGCAGAGCTCTTTGCTCGCTGCGGCGTTCTTATGCTTGGTTCTCTCAGATGCGTTGAGGGAATTTCCTTCGGAAGCGAATGCGGAAGCATTGACCAGCTTATCCAGTGTGCCGATGCCGTTCAGGAGGTAACAACTCCGGAAAACCTTAAGCCTCTTATGGAGCAGGGAATACCTTTCCCCGATGCTATACATCAGCTTGTTTCTTATAAGTATGGTCCTCTCGTAGGAGACCTTCTCAATTCTCCCAACAACATTCTTGCTGTTGAATACATCAAGTCCCTTAAGATACTCGGACTTCTTGACAAGATCAAGCCCTTCACCATAAAGCGTGAAGGCTCTGAGCACGATTCCGATGTTCACAGCGCAAAATATGCAAGCGGCAGCTATCTCCGTCAGCTTATCGATGACGGTGAGGACATTTCCGCTTATGTTCCCAAGGATACTGCTGATGCTGTTGCTGAGTATGATGACAATGATCTTCTCTGCTGGTTTGAGAACTTCGAGAGAGTTCTTCTTTATCGTCTCAGAACAATGTCTCCTCAGGAACTCGCAAAGGTTCCCGATGTAGGTCAGGGACTTGAAAACAGAATTTTCCAGGCTGCAAGAGTGGCTACATCTCTTGAAGACCTCCTTGATAAGATAAAGGTTAAGCGTTATCCTATGGCTCGCCTTAAGAGAATACTTCTTAATGCACTTTTCGGCATCAGAACAGATGACCTTAAGGTTCCTCCCACATACGGACGTATCCTTGCTCTTAATGACAGAGGTGCTGAGATTCTCAAAATGGCAGGCTCTCTCCCCGAGGACAAGCTTTCCATTCCTTTCAGCTCATCTCTTAAGGATTTTGTTGAAGCAGGCAAGCAGAACCCCAACGTTATGCGTGCAGTCGGCATGACCACACTTTCTACCGATATCTACACTCTCGGTTCAAGAAATATTCGTCCCAGTGGTATGGACTTTACAGGCAAAGTAACTTTTGACAAGCTTGATGGCTTCGTTTCCGAGCTTCCTGCTGATATGAAGACCACAGCAATGTCCGGCACAGCCGAAGAGGTTGAGAAGATGAGAGCCGAAAGAGCTGCTGCAAAGGCTGCTGAGGCTGAAGCAAAGGCTTCCGAGAATGCTGATTCCGAGGAAAAGGGCAATGACTAAGGAAAAAATTGACCGCATCAATGAGCTTGCAAGGAAGTCCCGTGAAGAGGGGCTTACCGATGAAGAAAAGCGTGAACAGACCGAGCTGCGCTATGAATATCGCAGCAGCGTTATGGCAAATCTGAAAGCACAGCTTGACAACATTGAAATAGTTGATGTTCCTAAGGACGAAAATAACAAGAAATAATTTTAACTGCTGTCGGATATGACATAGGTATAGCAAAACAGACCTGTGTCTCCGACAGTATTTTTGAATACGGAAAGGACGACTGCATTATGCCTGATTTTGATATCGATTCAGTCAGAACACCCTGTTATGTTGTGGACGAAAGACTGCTTGAAAAAAACATGAAGATACTGAAAAGCGTTTCTGACAGAACAGACTGCAAGGTGCTTCTTGCTCAGAAAGCATTTTCAATGTACAGCACATATCCGCTGATGTCAAAATATCTTGACGGTACTACTGCAAGCGGTCTTTACGAGGCACGTTTGGGATATGAAGAGATGAAGGGAAAAGAGGTACATATTTTTTCCCCCGCATACCGCCCAGATGAATTTGAAGAGATAACCAAGATATGCGGTCATATCGTGTTCAACAGCTTTGCTCAATTAAAACGCTTTAAGCCAATGCTTGACAAGGCAGTTTCCGAGGGCAGGGATATTGACTGCGGTATGAGAGTAAACCCCGAATATTCCGAAATAGAAACGGAAATTTATAATCCCTGTGCTGGAATTTCACGCCTTGGTGTAAAGGCTGACGATTTCGAGGAAGAGTATCTTGACAGTCTCAGCGGACTCCATTTTCATACAATGTGCGAGCAGAACAGTGATGTTCTTGAGCGCACTGTGGTGCATTTTGAGGAGAAATTCGGCAGATTTATCCCTAAAATGAAATGGATAAATTTCGGCGGCGGTCATCACGTCACACGAGATGATTATGACGTTGACCGGCTTGTAAAGGTTATAGATCATTTTCAGAACAAGTATGGCGTTCAGGTTTACATTGAGCCCGGGGAAGCCTGTGCTCTCAATGCAGGCTGGCTTGTGGCAACAGTCCTTGAAGTATTTGAAAGCGGTGAATATTCCCACGCTATAATCGACGCTTCCGCAGCCTGCCATATGCCTGATGTTCTTGAAATGCCATACCGTCCGAGAATTATCGGTGCAGGGGAGAGCGGCGAAAAGAAATACACCTATCTTATCGGCGCAGCCACCTGTCTTGCAGGCGATTCTATCGGCAGCTATTCCTTTGACAAGCCGCTTTCGGTGGGCGACAGGCTTGTTTTCTGCGATATGGCTATCTACACGATGTGCAAGAACAATACTTTTAATGGTATCGGTCTGCCGTCAATTTATAAAATTGATACAAACGGTGAACTTAGCCTGGAAAAACAGTTTGGCTATGAGGATTTCAAGTGCAGACTGTGATGCGGGGACTTTGATATGATTTGCGTTATGGGTGATACTCACGGCGATTACAGCAGATTTTCACACAAGACTATAAAGCGTCTGAAAAAGGGAGATTTCCTTGTGATATGCGGTGATTTTGGCTTTGTGTGGGACGGGTCGGACAAGGAAAAAGCCGTGCTGAAAAAGATAGGCGGGAAGCGGTTTACAACGCTGTTTTTGGCGGGAAGTCACGATAATTACGAGCTTCTTGAAGCATATCCCGAGACAGAACTTTTGGGCGGCAGGGCACGGACTATCTGCGGAAATCTTTATATGCTTTCCTCTGGTGAAGTGTTTGATATTGACGGCAAAAAATCATTTGTTTTCGGCGGTGGTCAGGCATCTGACATTGATGCACGTATCGAAAATGACACTTGGTGGGAGCAGGAACTTCCTGATGAAAAAAAGCTTGAAGAGGGCAGAGCAAAGCTGTCATCGCTTGGAGATACGGTGGATTACATATTTACCCACGAACCGCCGGCATCTATCGCTGAATTTCTTGATATGAGAAACCAGCACAGTCTGCCTATGAGCCGCCTGAACATATATTTCGACAGGCTCAAGGGCGAGATAAAATTCAAGCTGTGGTTTTTCGGCAAGCTTCACAAAAATAAGCTTATACCGCCGAAATATGCGGCCGTTTTCGATGAGCCTTATGTTATTGAATAAAGGAAAATCAATATGGATTACGAAGCAAAAAAAGAGGGTATAATCCTTTTTGAAAAGGATATGACCCTTGATGATACACTTGACTGTGGACAGGCTTTTCGCTGGGAAGCCATTCCCTCCGATTATTTTCGCACATATAAGGGATATTTCAAAAATGTCCCCCTTACAATTTCGGAAACAGAGCATAACAGCGGAAAATTCATTCTTCACGGAGTTTTGGAGAACGATTTTCTGAACACTTGGTATGATTATTTTGATCTGGGAACTGATTACGGCGAGCTTAAACGACGATTTTCAGAGGATGAAACTCTTTCAAAAGCCTGCAATTATGCAAGGGGAGTCAGACTGCTGAAACAG
Source organism: uncultured Ruminococcus sp. (assembly GCA_945867875.1). Lineage (GTDB taxonomy): Bacteria > Bacillota > Clostridia > Oscillospirales > Ruminococcaceae > Huintestinicola. The sequence continues at coordinate 3,933 of CAMBJF010000120.1, forward strand.
GACAGGGAAGAGTGTCTTATCTCATTTATCCTGTCTCAGAACAACAATATCCCACGTATCAAAGGCATAATCGGCAGACTTTGCGATATGTACGGAGGATTTCCCGATTTTGAGAAAATGAAAGGCGTTACAGCTGACGAGCTTGCGCCGCTTCGTGCGGGATTTCGTGCAAAATACATCGAGGACTGCGTGAGACGTGTTACAGACGGTGAGCTTTCGCTTGACAGCATTTCACAAATGCCCACAAACGAAGCTGCAAAAGCGCTTATGACCGTTAAAGGTATAGGTCCAAAAGTAGCGATGTGTGTTCTGCTTTTCGGATTTTACAAAACTGACGCATACCCCGTTGATGTGTGGATAAAAAGGGTCAACGAGAGATTTTACCCCAACGGGCTGCCCGACTGCATAAAAGGCGTTGAGGGAATTGCCCAGCAGTATCTTTTTCATTATATCAGAACATCTGGAGAAAATGTTATAAGCACTGAGACTTAAAAATCAGAACTGTGCGGAGGAAAAATATGGCAATTATTATTTCAGGCATATCAATGCCCGTGGGAACATCGGATAATGAGATTATTGCAGCCGGACTGAAAAAAGCGGGCATATCATCTGAAAATGCTGTGAGAACGGGAATACATAAAATTTCACTTGATGCACGAAAGCAGAATGATATAAAAACTGTTTCCTCCGTATGGGCTGAGCTTGAAGACATTGCCGCAGAGAGAAAAATATGCGATAAAAAGGATAACTGTTCTCTTGTGGACATCACTCCCTTTAAGCCTGTAATAACAGGCACAAAGCGACCTGACGGACGGATAGCAATTGCCGGATTTGGACCTGCGGGAATGTTCGCAGCATTGGTTCTTGCAGAAGCGGGTTATCGTCCTGTTGTTTTTGAACGTGGAAGCGATGTTGACAGCAGGGCAGATGCAGTATCCAAATTTTGGGCAGACGGTAAGTTCTCGGCAGAAAATAATGTGCAGTTTGGCGAGGGCGGCGCAGGAACATTTTCCGACGGAAAACTCACCACACGTATTAAAGACCCTCTTTGCAGATTTGTGTCCGCAAGGCTTGTTGAAATGGGTGCACCCGAGGAGATACTTACAAAAGCCAAACCACATATCGGCACTGATAAACTCAGAAATGTGGTCAAAAATATCCGCAAAAGAATAATTTCACTGGGCGGCGAAGTCCGTTTTAATTCAAAAGTTGACAATATTAGAGTTGAGAATGGCAAAATAAAGAGCGTTGTTGTTAACGGTGAAGGAATTAACGTCAGTGCACTTATTCTTGCGGTGGGACACAGCGCAAGAGACACCTTTGAAATGCTTCATTCAAACGGAATTGCAATGGAGGCAAAACCGTTTGCGGTGGGTGCAAGAATCGAGCACACACAGGAAAGTGTTAACAGAAGTCTTTATGGTGTCCATTATAATGATCCTGCGCTTCCTGTTGGTGAGTATCAGATGAGCTATACCAAGAACGGCAGAGGTGTTTACACATTTTGTATGTGTCCCGGCGGAACCGTAGTTCCTGCTCAGAGCGAGGAAAATACAGTTGTTACAAATGGAATGAGTGAATTTGCAAGAGACGGAAGAAATGCAAATGCAGCTCTTGTAGTATCTGTTTCGCCTGATGATTTTGGAAAAAATGTGCTTGACGGAGTTGATTTTGTCCGTAAAATTGAACGAAATGCATTCAAGGCTGCTGGTGGCAGCTACCGTGCACCTGCATCAACGGTCGGTGAATTTCTTGAAAATAAGGGCGGAATCATTTCGCCCTCTGTTGAGGCAACATATGCAAGAGGAGTTGTTCCATGTGATTTGAATGAGGTCCTTCCACGGTTTGTGACTGATATGATGCGGACAGGGTTTGAAGTTTTTTCAAGAAGAATGGCTTGTTTTGGTGACAGTGGTGCATTGCTTACAGCCCCCGAAACAAGGACATCTTCGCCTGTAAGGATACCGAGAGGTGAAAATATGTGCAGTCTGTCAGCTGTGGGATTATATCCCTGCGGAGAGGGTGCGGGTTATGCGGGTGGAATTATGTCCGCTGCTGTTGATGGCGTAAAGCAGGCTTGTGAAGTTATGAAAACTTTTATGACTTATAATTGATTTGATGGATGAAGCCTCCTTTTTTTGCAAAGCAATTGCTCTATCATGTACCATTTATTTTCCACGTACATGATAGAGCAGGTTCTTTTGATTTATTTAACCCAAATGAGCTGACCTAACATTTTGATGAATACGTAATATTCAAATATACAGCCAATTTCGCATAATCAAAGTTATGCGAAGTTATGCGAAATTAAACAGTATTCAGAATGGGAGCCAGTCCACATTGAACCAGCTCCAAGCCGAACCGCTGCCAATCGGTGCCCATTTCGCTGTCAAGCGGTATGCGTGTACTTTACGTACCTTTACAATCATTTTTAAAACCTCCAGTATTTTGTATTACATTTTGCTGTTGCTGAACGCTCTGAATTGTCCGCAGCTGAGGCGCTTTGTAATACATTTTTCAATCAGAATTATATACGCCATTAACACGGTTAATATGCTTTTGCACATAATTTTAAAAATTTATCCGAAAATAACAAGCAATTTGTTTAATCTCTTGAATATCATCAGTAACAGCTATTCGGTTTAATTCGCCGTCTATAGTTTTACGAAGTCTACAAGCCTCGTTAAACTGTTCAATACTTACATAACCCATAATTAAATCACTCCTTTTCTTCTATCACGATATACACAAACTGTTTACTGACCGGACGTATCTTCACAACCTCACAATCACTGTACAGAAACCAAAATGTATTATCCCGAAGCTGTTCGGCTGTGCCTATTGCCATACAGTCATCTATTGTGTAGACCTCAAAATATACATCGTGGTCAAACAGATCAAGAAGATTATTAAGTTTCATTTTTATACTCCTCTTTAATTAATAAATCTAAGCGATCATATAATTTATCATAAAAATAAGTAACTTCACCCCCAAAAAGAACTTTACTAGCCTTAACAGCAAGTTGACCAAGCTTAAAAGCTTCAAAAGTAGTACCGTGAACAACTGAAGTTAATGCATCAAATTCACGTTCAAGCTCTGTTAATTCAAAAGATTTTTCCATTTCTATTTCTCCTCTTGACAAATTTGGTAGGTTTTAGCAGGTTTTAGCCGACCTGCGGCGGCATCATCATTAGTAGTAAAGTTCTTCAATGAATTTCTTACAATCTTTCAATAATCCATTTTCAACGCCAAAATACTGTCTCTTATACACATCTCCGAGCCCACGAGACGCTACGCTATC
>CAMBJF010000121.1 GCA_945867875.1 uncultured Ruminococcus sp.
ATATATATTAATTATTGTTACCGACAGAAAACAGAAAGGATCATTCTATGTTCGTAGATAAAGCGGTCATTAAAATAAAGGCGGGAGACGGCGGAGACGGTGCTGTTTCCTTTCACCGTGAAAAATACGTTGCGGCAGGCGGTCCCGACGGCGGCGACGGCGGCAAGGGCGGCGACATTGTTTTTGCCGTTGACGACAGCCTTTCCACCCTCATTGATTTCAGATACAAGAGAAAATTCGTCGCTGAAAGAGGTCAGAACGGCTCCGCAAAGAACTGCACGGGCAGAAATGCTCCCGACCTTATCATAAAAGTTCCCAGAGGAACCGTTGTCCGTGACGCTGCAACAGGCAGAGTTATGGCGGATATGTCCTCGGACGAGCCTAAGGTGCTTGCAAGGGGCGGAAAGGGCGGAAAGGGCAACGCACGCTTTGCCACACCCACCCGTCAGATACCGAAATTCTCAAAGCCCGGCTTTATGGGCGAGGCTTTTGAAGTGAGTCTCGAGCTGAAGCTCCTTGCGGACGTGGGTCTCGTGGGATTTCCCAATGTGGGCAAGTCCACCCTTATTTCCGTGGTCTCTGCCGCAAAGCCCAAGATAGCAAATTACCACTTCACCACCCTTACCCCCGTTCTGGGCGTTGTCAAGATAAGCGAGGGCCATTCCTTTGTTATGGCGGATATTCCCGGTCTTATCGAGGGTGCTTCCGAGGGCGTGGGTCTCGGTCACGAGTTCCTCCGTCACGTTGACAGATGCCGCCTTATCATTCACGTTGTTGATGTATCGGGCAGCGAGGGACGTGACCCCAAGGAGGATTTTGAGATAATAAACCGTGAGCTGAAAAACTTCTCTGAGGATCTTGCAAAGCGTCCTCAGATAATCGCCGCAAACAAGTGCGATATGGCGACACCAGAGCAGATAGCCGATTTTAAGGCTTTTGCCGAAAAGCAGGGGCTCCCCGTTTTTGAGATATCCGCAGCCACCACTCAGGGCACAAAGGAGCTTATCGACGCAGCATACAGGGAGCTTGAAAAGCTTCCTCCCATAAAGGAATACGAGGTTGAGCCTCCCGCTCCCGCAGAGCTTGACGAGCAGGCAGGAAACGGCGAGCGCTTCGAGATAACCCGTGGGGACGATGCTGTATTTTATGTTACAGCGCCTTGGCTGGAGCACATTATGCGCACCGTTGATATGGACGACTACGCATCTCTCCAGTATTTCCAGCGTGTTCTCAGAAACTCGGGCATCATAGACAAGCTTGAGGAAATGGGCATCGAAGAGGGCGACACCGTCAACATCTTCGGCTTTGAATTTGACTTTGTATTCTGATTTGTGAGAGGTAACATTATGAGTATATTAGACAAGCTTTTCGGAAAGAAAAAGCCCTCCCTTGAGGATGATATCCATTCCGCCTGTGAATGGGTGGTCAGGGCACTGAATGTATCGGGCTATAACGCTGATTATTCGCTTGAAAGTATGAAGGAGATAGACCGCTTTTTTGACGAACAGAGTGGCGAGGGCGGAATAATATCAAGAAACAGAGGACAGATAATCTTTGCACTTGCAAGCTATATCGGTGAGACAGTTATCCGTCTCTACGGCGGAAAATGGAGCGGCAGCGATGAAGTGAATATGTCCGTTGAGCTTGACGGCGGCACTGTTATTTTCCCCACGCAGCGGGCAATGAAAAGATACCAAAACGGTTCCGAGGACAGCATTTATGCATATGTATATGTACTCGGACCTCACGAAGCTTCTGCAGAGTCTCACACATAATGTGAAGCGAAAGGACGGTCCTTTATATAGAAAAACGTGAAGTTAATCAATACAGCCCCCTGACCCTTGCGTTTTTGGGCGATGCCGTTTACAGCCAGCTTGTAAGGGAAAAGCTTGTGCTTGCGGCGAATATGCCCGTGAAAAAGCTCCACCCCGCTTCGGTGGAGCGTGTAAGGGCAAATTATCAGTCCAGAGCGGCGATGCTCATTGAGCCTATGCTCACGGAGGACGAAGCCGCTATAATGAAACGTGGCAGGAACGCCTCCTGCGGCTCGGGCAGCATTCCGAAAAGCTCTGACCCTGCGGAATATCACAGGGCAACATCTCTCGAGGCCCTTTTCGGATATCTTCATCTGCTGGGGCAGACGGACAGGATAAGGGAGCTTTTTGAATACATCTGGGAAAACACGGAGGTGAAGCCGAAGTGCTGATGCTTGAAAACATCAATATGATTGAATGCGGTATGACCAACTGCTATGTTATCCGTGGCAGCAAGGGCGACGTTCTTGTTGATACGGGCAGGGAGGAATATCGTGACCACATTGAAACGTGGCTTTTAAATTATAACATCACCCTTATAATTCTCACCCACGGTCACGCCGAATGCGTTCAGAATGCGGCGTATTTTTCCAAGCTGTACAACGCCCCCATTATGATAAGTCCCTATGATATGAGCATTGCAAGGGACAACGGCGCAAGACCGTATTACATAACCAATCCCTTGGGTCTGCTTATGATGAGACAGCTTGAAATGAACGCTCATATCCGTATGAACCGCTTTGAGCCCGCAATTTTTGCGGAAGAGGGTATGGACCTTAACCCATACGGGATTAACGGCGTTATTATGAATCTGGAGGGTCACACAAAGGGTTCCATAGGCATTTTCTGCAAAAGCTCTGTGGGATATGACCTTTATGCGGGAGATGCCATTGTGAACACTCCCCTGCCAATGTTCCCGCCAACCTGCGAAAGCCCCGCAAAGGCAAAGAAAGCTATGGAGCGGATAATCACCATATCCCCCGACCGTATCCTCTGCGGACACGGCGACCCCATAATCTGCGGGCACAAGCCATACAAGCTTTTTATTGACAGATTTTAAGATAAGACAGAATAATAATTTATATTAAGGAGAATTTTTATGTCAGGTCATTCTAAATGGAACAACATCAAGAGAAAAAAGGAAGCTACCGACGGCGCTAAGGCTAAGGTATTCACCAAAATAGGCAGAGAGATCGCCGTTTGCGTCAAGGAGGGCGGCGGAGACCCCAACAACAACTCCAAGCTCAGAGACCTTATCGCCAAGGCTAAGTCCAACAACGTGCCCAACGACAACATCGACAGAATCATCAAGAAGGCAATGGGCGACGGCGACAAGACAAACTACGAGGCTAACGTTTACGAGGGCTACGGTCCCTGCGGCGTTGCCGTTATCGTTGAGACACTTACCGACAACAAGAACCGTACCGCAGGCGATATCCGCCACTACTTCGACAAGTTCGGCGGCAACCTCGGCACAACAGGCTGCGTATCCTTTATGTTCAGCGAAAAAGGCATTGTTATCGTTGAGAACACTGGTCTTGACGAGGACAAGGTAATGGAGGACATCTTCGACTGCGGCGCTTCCGACTTCACAATGGACGAGGACGAGATTGAGATCGAGACTGAGCCTTCCGATGTTGGTGCAGTAAGAGAGGCTCTCACAGCAAAGGGCTACAATGTTATCTCCGCAGAGGCTATGCAGATACCCTCCACATACACAACCCTCACCGATGAAGAGGCTATCAGAAAGATGAATCTTCTCCTTGAGAACCTTGAGGAAAATGACGACGTTCAGAACGTATATCACAACTGGGATATGCCTGAGAGCGACGAAGAGGAATAATCGGAATATAAACAAAACCTCCGTATTTATGGCAGCATAAATACGGAGGTTTTTTATATCAAGCTTTTTCCGCAACAAAGGTTGCCTTAACAAGCTCCTTGTCCCTTGCATAGCCCCACACAAGGAGCACGGTCATAAAGAACCACACGATAGGCTCGGATATCATTACGCCGAAATATCCGAGAACGGGTGCGGCGGCAAAAGCAACAACAGCCTTGCCTATCATCTCGATAATGCTGCTGGCAACGGGAATGCTCTTGCGCCCAAGTCCCTGAAGCGAGCTTCGCATTATGATGAGCACCGCAAGGATAAAGTAAAACGGTGTGTTCACACGCATATATTTTGATGCAAGGCCAACGATGAATGTCTCGTCCGTGCCGGCTATCCAGCTCACAATTGCAGGGGAGAAAAGATATCCCACAATAACAGCCATTGCCGACCATACCCAGCACATAAATATGGCGCTCTTGATGCCCTTTCCCACTCTCTCAGGTCTGCCCGCCCCAAGGTTCTGACTGCAATATGTGGCACAGGCGGAGCCGAATGCGCTGTAGGGCAGCATAAGAATGCTGGATATCTTTCTTGCGGCGGTGTGGGCGGCGATGGTGGCTGTGCCGAAATTGTTAATGGCTCTCTGGAGAATGAGCGAACCTATCTCCACGATAGAGAACATCAGCGCAAGGGAAAGTCCCATTGCCATAAGCTCCCCAAGCTCGTTCAGCGTCACACGGAACTCTTCCCTTTTGGGGATAAGATAGGGAAATCTTATGCAGATGTATATGCAGCACATTATGAATGAAAAGCTCTGTGAAATGACCGTTGCATATGCCGCACCCTTTACACCAAAGTCCAGCTTTGCGATGAAAAGGATATCGAGACCAATGTTTATAAACGATGAGATTATAAGGAAAACAAGGGGCGTAACGCTGTCTCCCACGGCTCGGAGAACACCTGCGGACATATTGTACAGCATCGCCGTGGTCATAAAAATGAGTATGACGGAAATGTAGCTGTATGCGGTGTCGAATATCTCGGCGGGGGTGTTCAGTATCCGCAGAAACGGGCGTAGGAACACCATACTCACCACCGTAAACACTGCCGAAACAGCAAGTCCGAGAATTATGGTCCCCGCCACCGAGCGGCGCATTTTAACGTGGTCCCCCGCTCCGAAATGGCGGGCGGTGATTATGGCAAAGCCGTTTGTAAGTCCCGACATAAAGCCGATTATAAGGTTTGAGATGTAGCTTGTGGAGCCGAGTGCGGCTATGGCATCAACTCCGATAGTTCTGCCCACGATGACCGTATCTATCATACTGTAAAGCTGCTGGAAAAGGCTTCCAAGGGCTATGGGCAGAGCAAAGGCAAATATCATTCCTGCGGGTTTTCCCGAAGTAAGCTCTCGCATTTAAATTCCTCGATTCATATTCATAAATAACACTATGATAGATTAGCTTATTTAAAAGTATTTGTCAACAAAAAATCGGAGTAAAATTTGTTAAATATTTTCGAGGGCAAAATCCCCCTGCGGATTGACGTGAGCTTTTAAAATCTGCTATAATTATAGTATATATGAACGGGGTGAGGATATGGAAAGCGTTGCGGCAAAGTCGATACTCCACAAAAACAGAAGCACGGGCTGGTTCGGCACTGACTACAATATGAACCTGTACCGTGGCTGCTGTCACGGCTGCATTTACTGCGACAGCCGAAGTGACTGCTATGGTATAGAGGATTTTGAAAAGGTGTGCTGCAAGGCGGATTCCCTTGAGCTGCTCCGCCGTGAGCTTCGCCACAAGGCTCACACAGGCGTTATCGGCACAGGCGCTATGAGCGATCCCTACAATCCCTTTGAAGCAAAAACACACCTTACCCGCCACGCTCTGGAGCTGATAAACGATTATGGCTTCGGCTGCGTCATTCTCTCCAAAAGCAGCCTTATGACCCGTGACAAGGACATTTTTCTTGCAATAAAAGAGCACTCCCCTATGATGTGCAAGCTGACTGTGACTACTGCTGATGACAATCTCAGCCGCATTATTGAGCCGAATGTATCCCCCTCATCTGAACGCTTTCAAGCCCTTGCGGAGCTGTCCGAGGCGGGACTTTTCACGGGAATAACGCTGATGCCCGTGCTGCCCTTTATCGAGGACACAGAGGAAAATATCGCAAAAATAGTCCGAATGGGTGCAGAGGCGGGAGTGAGATTTATCTATCCCGCATTCGGAGTGACCCTGAGGGGCGGTCAGCGGGATTATTTTCTTCAAAAGCTTGATGAATGCTTCCCCGGACAGGGAATTTCACAAAAATACATCGATGCCTTCGGAAATTCATATGAATGTGTATCGCCCAATGTGGAAAATCTCTGGCGGTGCTTTACCCGTGAATGCGACCGTTTCGGCATACTTTACAAGATGCAGGACATTATTTACGCTTCACGGCGTGATTATGAAACGGAACAGCTTAGTTTTTTCTGATAAAAAATTCATCCTGACATATCAAACAAGATATGTCAGGATGTTTTACTGTCCCTCATGCTCGTGTAGCTTCTCGGGATTCGACACCGATGAGGGGTCTTTTTCTGTTTCCTTGAAAATATGCATTGCCGTGCCGCTTATGGTGTAGATGATGCAGGCGGGGCCGATAAGTAGTCCGATGAAAAGTGTAACGATGTTCCAGAATATCACCGCAAGCTCAAAGGCAAGGATAATTATGAGCAGGAACGTTCTGCCCACGTGCTTCATCGCAAGACGGAATGAGTTTTTCAGGCAGTTCGTGATGCTGTTTTCATAGCGGACGATAAGTGGAAAAACATACAGCAGGGAGAATGACAGGAAAAATGCTGTAAGAAAGCCAACGATTAAGAACGGCAGGCTGTTTTCCACAGCTCCCGCAATCTTGAAATCAAGATACACCGCCGCTGCCGCTACTATAGAAATAAGTCCGAGAGGAAGTCCCTGCTTCCAGTTTGCCTTGAAAGCCGATATAAAATCGCTCCAAATATGTCCCTCGGACTCGTCAAGGAACTTCATCGTCACGGAAAATGCCGCCGCCGTGCTGCACCCGATAGTCACTATGGGCAGGCTGAACACCAGCCACAGGATATTCAGAACGATAACGTCGGTGAGACGCTGCATAAATCTGTAGAGAGGACTGTCGATACTGAAAAATTTCACGCTTTTTTCTCCTTAAAATAAAAGCTATAGGGTACGGGAGCTCCCCGTACCCTATTTTTGTTTGTGATTAGCCCTTTACCGCACCGAGCATAATTCCCTTTTCAAAATATCTCTGCATAAAGGGATATACAAGGAGAATGGGGATTATCGTAACCATTGAAATGGTGTACTGGATAACCTTGGTATTGAGCATTCCCGCAACAGCTGCGCTGTCTCCTGCGGAGGCACCGTTCATAAGAGCACTCAGGTTTGAGGAAGAGTTCAGATAAACGTAAAGCTGTCTCTTATACACATCTGACGCTGCCGACGATATGCAGTGTTTAGATCTCG
>CAMBJF010000122.1 GCA_945867875.1 uncultured Ruminococcus sp.
TACACACTGCATATCGTCGGCAGCGTCAGATGTGTATAAGAGACAGGGAGTGTATTGCAGTAAAAAGTATTAACGAATGAGTTGGGCAGAAAACCCGACAGCTCTGCGGGAAAGCTCTCCCCGGGGCAATGTGAAAGGATTGAGCTAAAGTATGACCATTTTTAACGTCATCCATCTGTTCGGCGGTCTCGCAATGTTCCTCTACGGTATGAATCTTATGAGCGATAAGCTCGAAAAACTGGCAGGCGGCAAGCTTGAACAGATCTTTGAAAAGCTTACCTCCAACCGCTTCAAGGGACTGCTTCTCGGAATCCTCGTTACGGCGGTGGTGCAGTCATCGTCGGCTACCACAGTTATGCTGGTAGGTTTCGTAAACTCGGGTCTTATGCGCCTTTCACAGGTCATTCCAATAATTATGGGTGCTAACATCGGTACGACTGTTACCACTTGGATACTGAGCCTTACAGGACTTAAGGGCGACAGCCTGTTTATCCAGTTCTGCAAGCCTGCAAACTTCGCTCCTATCTTCGCCCTTGTGGGAATAGTCCTCCGAATGGCGAGCAAGAGCGGCAAAAAAAAAGATATCGGCGGCATTCTTATCGGCTTTGGTCTGCTTATGCAGGGAATGGTCATTATGGGCGATTCCGTTGAGCCTCTCAGCGAGTCGGAAAAGTTTGCCGAGCTTATGATAATGTTCCAGAATCCCGTTATAGGAGTTCTCGTGGGCGCAGGCGTAACAGCTGTTATACAGTCCTCTGCGGCTTCCGTTGGTATGCTCCAGACCCTTTCAAATTCCGGACTTATCACATTCGGTACGGCTCTGCCCATTATCCTCGGTCAGAACATCGGCACCTGCGTCACCGCCATAATTTCCTCGGCGGGCGCAAACAAGAGCGCAAAGCGTGTTGCGGCGGTGCACCTTTACTTCAACATCATCGGCACTGCAATAGCTCTTGTCTGTTATTATACACTTGATGCATTTATCCATTTCACGTTCAATGATATGGAGGTAACGAGCATTTCCATTGCTATCGTCCATACTATATTTAATCTCGGCACAACTATACTCCTTATGCCCTTTACCCACGTTCTTGAAAAGCTGGCATACCTTACTATCAAGGACGAAAAGAGAGACCCTGCCGAGAACCTTGTGCTCCTTGACGACCGTTTTCTCAGCACTCCCGGTGTTGCAATTGAGCAGTGCCGCAATGTCACAAACAGAATGGCATCTCTTGCCAAGACCACTATTTCCCTTTCCCTTGACCTCTTCAAAAGCTTCGACGAGGACAAGGCTCAGATGATACTTGAAAACGAGGACGTTATCGACAAATACGAGGACATTACGGGAACATATCTCGTAAAGCTTTCGGGGCGCAGCCTTACAATGGACGACAGCCGCACAGTCTCCTGCCTGCTCCATTCCATAGGCGATTTCGAGCGAATTTCCGACCACGCCGTGAACATTCTCGACACGGCGAGAGAGATACACACCAAGGGCGTTGATTTCTCGGATATGGCAAAGCGTGAGCTGAATGTTATGTTCGGCGCTATCGAAGAGATTCTCGACATCACCGTAAAGGCATTCGAGGAAAAAGACATTGCCCTTGCTTACAAGGTCGAGCCTCTCGAAGAGGTAGTCGATTACCTCAGAACTGAGATGAAGACCCGTCACGTTGAGCGTCTCAGAACAAAGGCCTGCACCATTGAACAGGGCTTTATCTTCACCGACCTGCTCACAGACCTTGAGCGTGTTTCCGACCACTGCTCCAACATTGCCGTAAACCTCATTCAGATAAACGATGACAACTTTGAGAACCACCGTTATCTCAACGCTGTCAAGAGCGAGGACAACGAGCAGTTTGCAGAGCTTTTCAAGGAATATTCCTACAAATATCCTCTCCCTCAGGCAAACGAAAAGTAAAAATATAAGGCTCTCCGAGATCGGAGAGCCTTTTTTGGTGCGGGTAACAGGACTTGAACCTGCACGCCGAAGCAATAGATCCTAAGTCTATCGTGTCTGCCAGTTTCACCATACCCGCATAACCATTTAATTATAACATTCAAATCCCCGCAAGTCAAGATGATAATAAAAAGTTTACAAGGAATTTGTGAGCTTATTTGACAATTTACTCCATATATGCTGTTATTTGATTGGCTGTCAGCCCCGAAATGGGGTGTATGACCAAATGACAATAGTATAGTTTATCTTGTCCGTATTGGCAGGTGTAGCCGCAAACAACATATGCAAATGGCTGGACGGTGACAAGTAAATGGCAGTCACCAGCCTGAGGGTGAGCCGCCTTCCAAAATAAATGGCAAGCCCCTCAGAGAAGTGGAGTTCTCCGAGGGGCTTTTTGTATGCCATTGACAATAGTTCGTTGTGATTATATTATACACCCCCGCCGCACAAATGTCAAGCCCCTAAAAGCCGTTCACATATAATTCTGCGCAGAAAATTAAAAATAATAACAACATTGCTGCTTGAATATAGAAAAAAAGTGTGATATAATAATCAAGTGTTATTTTTATTGCCCTGCTGCAAAAATTTGCAAAGGAGTTTTACAACTTGAGTACTTTTGAAACCAACAAAGCCCGTGCAGAAGCACGCTATGAGGCTCTTATCACCCGCAAGAACCGTGTCTCCGAGAGCTATAACGGCATTTATGACCGCTATGAATACCCCGTGCTCACCGCAGACCACGCTCCCCTCATCTGGAAATATGATTTTGACCCTGCGACCAACCCATATTTTATGGAGCGTCTCGGCGTGAACGCTGTTCTGAACTCAGGCGCTATTTTCCTGGGCGGCAAGTATTACCTTGTTGCAAGAGTTGAGGGCAACGACAGAAAGTCTTTCTTTGCCGTTGCAGAGAGCGAAAGTCCCGTTGACGGTTTCCGTTTCTGGGATTTCCCCGTTCTTCTCCCCGACACCGAGCCCGAGGAGACAAATGTATATGATATGCGCCTTACTCAGCACGAGGACGGCTGGATATATGGCGTTTTCTGCTCCGAGAGCAAGGATAAGTCCGTTTCCGACCTCTCCGCAGCTACAGCTCAGGCAGGCATCGTCCGCACAAAGGACCTGAAAACCTGGGAACGTCTCCCCAACCTTAAGTCAAAGTCCCCTCAGCAGAGAAATGTTGTTCTCCACCCCGAATTTGTTGACGGAAAGTATGCATTCTACACCCGTCCTCAGGACGATTTCATTCAGACAGGCTCAGGCGGAGGAGTTTGCTTCGGTCTCTGCGAAGATATCACAAACCCTGTTATCTGCACTGACGAGGTCGTTATCTCCCCCAGACAGTACCACACCATCACCGAGGTAAAGAACGGCGCAGGCGCTGTGCCCATTAAGACACCCAAGGGCTGGATACACATTGCCCACGGCGTAAGAAACACCGCCGCAGGTCTCCGCTATGTAATATATGTATTCGCTACTGACCTGAATGACCCCTCAAAGCTCATAGCATCTCCCTCGGGACTGTTCATCGCTCCCCACGGTGCTGAAAGAGTGGGCGACGTTTCCAACGTATGCTTCACAAACGGCGCTATAGTAAGGGAAAACGGCGATGTATATATCTACTATGCATCTTCCGACACCCGTGTTCACGTTGCGGCAACAACTATCGACAAGCTTATGGACTATACATTCAATACGCCCTCCGACCCTCTCCGTTCTGTTGACTGCGTAAAGCAGAGATACGGGCTTATTGAAAAAAATCTGAAATTTCTTGGCAAATAAATAATGAGATCTGATTTTCTTAAAGGAATGACTCACGGCATACCCATAGCCTTAGGATACATTTCCGTATCCTTTGGCTTTGGCATTGCGGCGGTAAGGGCAGGGCTGTCCGTTGCCGCCGCCGTGGGCATATCCGCTTCAAACCTCACCTCTGCGGGACAGGCGGCAGGGGTGGAGATAATCGCCGCAGGGGGAACTCTTATCGAACTCGCCCTGAGCCAGCTTGTAATAAATCTCCGTTACTCACTTATGGGACTTTCACTGTCGCAAAAGCTTGATGACTCATTCACTGTCCCCCACCGTCTCCTTGCATCATTTGGCATCACCGATGAGATATTCGCAGTGGCGGCGGCACAGCCGGGAAAGCTGAAACCATCATATATGTACGGACTTATACTCATAGCCGCCCTTGGCTGGACAGGGGGAACATTACTTGGCGCTGTGGCTGGACAGGCTCTCCCGCAGATGTTCACCGCCGCAATGGGCATACTGCTCTACGGAATGTTCATCGCCATAATCATACCGCCCTCACGAAAGAGCAGGAGCGTTTTCGGAGCGGTGCTTATCGCTGCGCTCATAAGTCTGCTTTTCAAGTTTGTTTTCACGAAGATAAGCGTAGGATTTGCAATAATCATAAGTGCATCGGTGGCAGCGGCTGTAATGGCACTCATAGCTCCCGTGCCCGATGACGAAGAGGAGGAGCAGTCTTGAGCATAGTTGTTTATATAGCGGTAATGGCGATAGTCACTTACCTTATAAGAATGCTCCCTCTCACCCTTTTTCGCTCAAAAATAAAGTCGAAATTTCTGCGGAGCTTTCTAAAATACATACCATACACTGTTCTCAGCGCAATGACATTCCCCGCAATTTTCTATTCGACGGGAAATGTGATAACAGCCACGGTAGGAACTGTGGCAGCCCTTATAACCGCTTTTTTTGGACTTCCACTTATCGTTGTTGCGGCAGCCGCCGCAGGTACTGCGCTTATCGCAGGGCTATTTATATTGTAAAAAGACCGCACAGGCAAATTGTGCGGTCTTTTTTTACTTTCTCACCATAAATTCGGCATATGCCGTTCCGTCCGGAGTGATTATTTCAAGCTGATAAAGCCCCTTTTCAAGCTTTGTTTCATAAGCTGCGGAACGTTCCCACAAATTGCTTTCGGAAACAAAATTCTCTGCCGTGAAGCTGCCGCAGCTTTTCCATATCCGCTCATCATATTTGCGTATGTTCACGGGAATGCCATAGGGATACATCGTCATATCCTCTGCACAGTCAGTTGCGGTGAGGGTCAGAACGCCGTTTTCATAGAATGCCGAATAAAGCCGTCCACCCACGGCATAATCATCATAGCTGCACTCCCAAAAATCCGAGCTGTACATATACGGCTCTATACCGTCGTCTGTGCGGGTAAGGAAGAAAAAATGCTCCATATCGGTGTGGGCGAGCCTTATGGAATCATCGCTCCTGCCGTAAACGAACACAGCCGAATCGGAATTCTGCTTTGGCGTTAAAAAATTCGTGTGATGAACGGGGTAGCTCTCATTTGTGGCATATTCGATATAATAAAACGCCCCTCCGTATGCAGGCTCACCCGTCCTGAAAACATAGTCGGGATTTCCGTCAAAGTTATAGTCATCGAGAAGCAGGGCGAAATTGTCGGAATAGGTGTACTTCAAAGCTGACCGTACATCAGAATCATAGGCGCAGGGAGTATTAACCGCTCCCGATTTGCCCCTTATCGACATATCCATTCTGCCGCCGAAAACACCGTCATTATATTTTGAACTGAAGATATCTACTTTGACCTGTCCGCCGTCGGTGGTGTCAAACACGTTGTGGGAAACGAGATATCCGCCCTTATCATCATCATAAACAGGGTCATTGCCAAAATATTCATCGGGGTCGATCTGATTTACAAAATCAACTTCATATTCGGTCTCGGGGAGCTTAGGCTTATGCTCGGGGCGTTCATAGACAAATTTATCAGCCTTGCTTTCCGTCATCTCTGCGGACTTTTCACGGTTCATTTTCCAAAAAAGCGAGCCGTAGCTGTTATATGTATATATAAGGTCTGCCGCACCTATCAGCACAAAAAGCACTATGGAAGCAATAAGCTTCTTCATATGTCACACCTCCTTAAATGTATCGTAGACCGTGCCGTTCACATAAATATACTCATCGTCAAAGCCCACTGTCCAGAAGCCCTCGCCATTGCCGCCGTTTACGTATATCCTGAAATCGCAGCTGCTGCGGTCTGTCAGCTCGTAGTCAAAAATATACCTGTCGCTGTCCTCAAAAAGCGCCTGCCAGCTTTCCTTAACGCTTTCGTCGGGACAGCAGTACCAGTCATAATAATTATGGCTCACGGCATAATCCGCCACAGTCCGCATATGGCTGCCGTATTCCGCAAGGAGGGGCGGAATGACCTCGTCCGTGTATTGATATCTGCTTTCAGGCTCGTCAAAATAAACGTCATCCGAAGGGTCGATCATAAAAAAGCCGATGCACACAGCAAGCATTACAACGGCTGTGCATATCCAATATGATGCCGACTGCCAGAAGCTCATACGCTTTCCGTAAACAGTTTCGTGCTTCACCGCCGCTATCTCATCGGTAATTATAAGCGGAAGCAGCAATATGTAAATATGCAGGAGCTGCGAGACCAGAATCATAGCTCCGCCGAAAAGATACAACGCTCCATAAGCACTGCCTGCATAGTCATAGAAATAGAACACCATTGCGTGAAGCTCAGCAAAGACAAGGAACGCCGCAAGGGGCAGCTTGTATGCATCTGAGCGTTTGTTCTCCGCAAGCCACAGCGACAGAGCTGCCGCAGGGATAAACATAATACCTCCGCAGAGCTGTAACACTGCCACAGCCATTACTGCAAGCGGATACAGCAGATCGTAAAAAAAGCCGTAGCCGTACACGCCGCTGCCCGTCAGCATATGAAACACTATTGCAATGATGACAAGCACGGCGGGCACGACAATGAGTTTTATCCCCATAGGCGAATAAAGGCTTATTGAGTGAAGTATATCAATAAGCCCTGTGTCAGGCTTGACGGGTCTTGCCGCTGCGGAGTATTTTTCTGAAAGCTTCTCCATACAGATATCGGAGGTTACGACAATATTTCCGTTGGCATAGCTAAGCTCTGCGGCAATGCTTTCACCTGTTCTGTCACAGGTGAAAAAAGCCGTTTGTGAGCCGTCACCCTCCTTGCTTTCCCTTTTCTCCGAAAATTCGGGATACATCTGCACAATGTCCTTTTTAAGCTGTGAAAATATCTCCGAATCCGCCCTGTCATATATTTTGTATGTATAACTTTTCAATTATGTCCCCCCGTTTTGATAGTATATATTATATCTGTCTCTTATACACATCTCCGAGCCCACGAGACGCTACGCTA
>CAMBJF010000123.1 GCA_945867875.1 uncultured Ruminococcus sp.
AAATCGGTAGGAAACACGCTTTAATATTTTACTGGTTAAGTCTGAAATGAACGGGTATGCCGTTTCGATATTCGGTAATGACCTCGCCCTGAATAAGGGGCAGGAAATAGTTCAGCGCATCGGTGGTAACATCGCATTTGTCATCGGTTATCCACTCAGCAGGAAAATACTTTTCCTTGTTCGCAGCCTCAGCCACATCAAAGGAAACTATCTCGATTCTGTAAGGCTCGTTGCTTATTCTTCTGTAGCCCATCATACGTCCGCTGCTGCCCGAAAGAGCACAGTCAACAGCCGCAGAGCCTATCCTTTCGGCTTCATCAAGATCGGTGAGGGAAGCGATGTGGGAGCTGCATCTCTGCATAACATTCAGCTCAATGGAACGTACCTTGCAGCCGAATCTGTCCGCACATCGGTGTTCAAGATATTTCGCAACGCCTGAATTGTCCGTATGTCCGAAAGCGTCCGCACCTGTTTTCACATACTGCCTGTCTGTGGGTACGATGCCCTCGGAAACAGCGATAATAACAGCACGGTAGCGCTTCATCATTCGTCCCACATCATCAAGAAAATGCTCCATATCAAAGCCGTTTGGGAACGCTTCGGGAACATAGATAAGGTGAGGCGCAGGCTCGCCGTTTGCACGGAGAACGCAGGAGGACGCCGTGAGCCAGCCCGCATTTCTGCCCATTATCTCAACGATGGTGATGGACTGGATACTGTAAACACGGCTGTCTCTGATAATTTCCTGCAAAGTCGTGGCAACATACTTTGCGGCAGAGCCGAAGCCGGGGGTGTGGTCGGTCATAGGGAGGTCGTTGTCGATAGTCTTGGGCACGCCGATAATTTTGATGTCCTTGCCCACAGCCTTGCAGTAGCGGTCAAGCTTCATAACTGTGTCCATAGAGTCATTTCCGCCGATGTAGAAAAACGCCTTTATGTCATATTCCTCAAAGGTCTTGATTATCTTCATATATTCAGCCTCGGTGCGGCTGTCCTCGGGGTCATATTCCGCCAGCTTGTAGCGGCAGGAGCCAAGAACGGTGGAGGGAGTTTTTTTCATAAGCTCCACATCGTGTTCGGAGGTGAGAATGCTGTCAAGTGGAACGAGATTTTCCTTTATCATACCCTCGATGCCGTTGATAGAGCCGTATATCCTGCCTATCTCGGGACATTTGAGAGCTCTGCGAAAAATCCCCGCAAGAGAAGCGTTGATAGCGGCTGTGGGACCACCTGACTGAGCTGCTGCAATATTAAACATAACGTTACCGTCCTTTTCACCGAAAGCGCTCGGCTTATTTTCCTGATTATATTTTAACACAGGGAGCGGATATAATGCTATATGCAGACTTAACGATATTTTTTGTGAATGTTGTTCAAATCGTGGCACATTTTCACATAAAATATCGTGAAAAGGTTTACATTTTTGGCAGTTACAAATCTCAAAAAGCAGAAAGCACCACAGCTGTCACGCTGTGATGCTTTCTGCTTATATTTATTTAAGGGGAAAACTTTTAGTGGCAGGACTCGCACTCGGGAATTTTGCCCACAATAGGCTCGGGGTCAACGCCCTGACGCTTGTAATAGTCCGCAATGGCGCTCTTGAGTGACTGCTCTGCAAGAACGGAGCAGTGTATCTTTGAATCGGGCAGACCCTCGAGAGCCTCAACAACAGCCTTGTTTGTTATTTTGAGAGCATCTTCAATTTTCTTGCCCTTTATCATCTCGGTAGCCATAGAAGATGTTGCAACAGCAGCGCCGCAGCCAAAGGTCTTGAACTTAACATCAGTGATGATGCCGTTGTCCACCTTAATGTACATCTTCATAATATCGCCGCACTTTGCGTTGCCTACCTCGCCAACACCGTCAGCGTCCTCTATCTCACCGACGTTTCTGGGGTTTGCAAAATGGTCCATAACCTTTTCACTATATAACATCATAATAGATCGATCTCCTTTACTCAACGGGTGAAACGAAGCTGAGCCAGCGTTCGGTACCCTGCTTTTTATTCTTGATATCTTCCCAGAGAGGGGACATATTTCTTATCTTTTCAACCACAGTCTTAACGACCTCGATGATGTAATCGCCGTCCTCCGGTGTGATGGGGTCGGCAATGGAAAGTCTCATAGAGCCGTGAGCGACTTCGTGGGGAAGTCCGAGAGACAGCAGAACGTGTGAGGGGTCAAGTGAGCCGCTTGTGCAGGCAGAACCGCTTGATGCGCAGATGCCGTTCATATCCAGCATAAGCAGGAGGGATTCGCCCTCAACGCCGAGGAATGAAATGTTGATATTTCCTGCAAGACGATGCTCGATGCCGCCGTTGAGACGGGAAGCGGGAACACTGCTCAGAATGCCGTCAATGATGTGGTCACGAATTGCGGAAATTCTCTCGGTCTTAGCGGGGATATCAGCGCAGGCGTCTTCAACTGCACGGGCAAGTCCCACGATAGCAGGAACATTCTCTGTTCCCGCACGTCTGCCCTTTTCCTGTCCGCCGCCGTGGATAAGGTTTGGAAGAACGATGCCCTTTCTCACATAAAGGAAGCCGATGCCTTTCTGAGCGTGGATCTTGTGACCCGACATACTCATCATATCAATGCCCTGCTCCTTGACGTTAATGGGAACATTTCCCACAGCCTGAACAGCGTCTGTGTGGAACAGAACGCCTTTCTTGTGACAGACCTCGGCAATTTCGGGGATAGGCATTATAGTTCCTATCTCGTTGTTTGCGTACATAATGGTAACGAGAGCGGTGTCCTCTCTGATAGCGTCCTCCACCTGCTTTGCGGTAACATAGCCCTTATCGCCAACAGGAAGATAGGTTATCTCAAAGCCCTTTTTTGCAAGATATTCGCAGGTGTGGAGCACAGCGTGATGCTCAAAAGCGGTGGTGACAATGTGCTTCTTGCCCTTGGCGAAAAGCTTGTCCGCAACTCCCTTGATAGCCCAGTTATCAGCCTCGGAGCCGCCGCTTGTGAAATATATCTCAGAGGGCTGACAGCCGAAAACCGAAGCTATCCTTGCTCTTGCGTCCTCAACGGCTCTTCCCGCATTTCTGCCGAGCCTGTAAATGCTTGAGGGATTTCCGTATTCCTCGGTGAAATAAGGGAGCATTTCACTGAGAACGCTTTCGGAAACCTTAGTCGTAGCCGAATTATCGGCGTAAATATAACGTTTTTCCATCTGAACCCAGCCTTTCGGATAGTAATATTACAATTCCGTTAGGATTAGTATGATTTAAAGAATCACAAAAGCCTGACGGTGATTTTTATTTATGTTCTTATTATATACCTATACGGTGGGAATTACAATAGGCTAACAATCATTTTTCCCTTTTGCACAGTTTTTTTGTAGCATTTTCTGTATTATTGTAGAATTTTGCAAACAGCATAATTTTCACAGGTAATATTTTTCATTGCAAGTAAATATAATATCTAAAAAGTGAAAGGACGAAAATGCAGATGAACGTGCTGTGCATATCCGAAAAGCAGATTGCCCGTGACGCAGTGAAAATGACACTTCTGAGCCTTGCGATGCAAACGGCGGCAATGATCTTCAACGCTGTTCTGTCCGACAAGGCGGGCACGGCGGCGGTGGGGCTTATGTCCCTGATATTCACCCTTTTCGGTTTTATTATGGTGCTTGCAAACGGAAATATACTCACCTCCACAAGCCGATTTGTTTCGGAGGCACGAGGGGCGGGGCACAGAAATTTTTCCAAGGTAATGAGCTATTCCCTGACCTTTTCATTCTGCCTTTCCGCCTCATTCAGCATAATTTCGTTTATCTCCGCAGACTTTCTCGGGACAAGACTTCTTCACAGCACCGAGCTGTCCCTTGCGGTCAGATTTATCTCCCTGAGTCTCCCCTTTGCCTCCGCAGGCTCCTGCATCAAGGGCTATTTTCACGGCATTCGCAAGGTAGATGTGCCGATGCGGGGCGACCTGATCGAGTTTGCGGCAAAATGGGGCTGTCTTTTCGCAGGGCTTGTCTTTTTCGGCGGCACGGACTTTTTCTACACAATGACCGCCGCCAGCATTCTTTTCGGTGAATTTATAAGCTTTGTCTATTACGCTTTCAGGTACATAAGCGAGTACAGGACGTTCCACACTCTTCCCCTCTGCACCGCTCCCCTTGCCACCGATACATTTTCGGGATATCTGAAAGGCTCCCTGCCAATACTTCTCAGCGGCTATGTCCAGATGCTTATGTCAACAGCAAATGAGCTTCTTGTTCCCGCCGCACTGCTCAAATACAGCCGCAGCACCGAAAATGCCCTCAGCTGCTATGGCTGCTTTGAAGCGCTCATAATGCCCGCCCTCTTTTTCCCCTCCGCCGTCCTCGGCAGCCTTTCGGGGATAATCATACCCGAAGCCGCCCTTGCAAACCGATGCCGTGACAGGGATATTCGCCGCAAAAGGCTCTCAGCCCTCACCGACAGCACATTCTGCAAGGCATTTTCCTACTCATTTTTCATCGCCGCCTTATTCTTTTTCGGCGGCGCATCGGCAGGACATATCCTCTGCCCCGAGGAAGAGCTTGTGAGCCGCTCCCTTGTGATACTTGCCCCAGTTATCCCGTTTATTTATCTGGAAATAGTGCTGGAGGGGCTGCTCAAAGGAATGGGCAGGCAGAATTTTTCAACGGTTAACTCGCTTTTTGAATACGCCGTGCGCATCGGCTGCGTGATGATATTTGTGGGCAAAATAGGCTTCGGCGGCGTGCTCATTTCCTATTATGCAAGCAATGTTCTGAGCAATATCGCAAGGATAGTGGTTGTCTGCCGTGAAGCGGGACTGCGGTTCGACGTAAAAAAATACGCAGTCTGCCCTATGCTCAAAGGCATTGCCTGCTGTATTTTCGGAAAGGCTGTGGTCACGCTTACCCGTGCGGGATATTCGGGGGAGCTTGTGAGCCTTGTGCTGTTTGTGCTGTCGGCTTCGGCGGCGTTTGGCGTCATCGGTATGGGACAGATAAAGCGGCGCAAAACAAGCTGTGAATGTGAGTGATATGATTTATTATTTCACTTTACCCGAAACTTTTTCCTCTCATCATTTACAACGATCTCCACCTCCGCAGGCGGCTCTGCCGCAAGCTTTATGGCGATCTTCGGGCGGATATCATAGTCACCCAGCCTGTCTATAGGCAGCCAGTGCATCTTTTCAGCCACAGACATATCCCCGCCCATAACGCTCCGTGAAGCTATGTCTGTTTTGACAGCGGGTTTCATCAGATAATATATCTCTACGGCGTGACATTCAAGCCCGTCAAGGGAACTGTCGCCGTCAAAAAAATTCTCGATAATGCATATGGGGCGTTCTATCTCCAGCTCCAGCCCCGTTTCCTCCATAGTCTCACGGAGCACTGCATCACGGGAATATTCACCCATATGCACGCCGCCGCCAACGGTATAATAATAATCGTCACGGTAATTTGCGGCAAAAAGGGCATATTCCTCCGAAATTATAACAGCCCCCACTCGGTAGCGGAACCAGTTCTGCCCCGATGTAAAACAGCAGTCACGATTGTATTCGGACATTTATATCACTCCTTTTAATAGATACAAATGCGACACTTTACTTTTCAAAATAAAGTGCCGCATATTTTTATAAGTTAATCGGGTCAGCCCTCAGACTTAGCCGCCTCAAAAAGCTGCTGTACCTCCTGAGAGGGTTCCTTGTCAATGAGGGAAACAATGACAGTGAGGAGCACGGAAACGATAACGCCGGGGATAATCGAGTAAAGTCCCATTGTCACGGCGTCGGGAAGAATATATTCCCAGATGAGAACGGTAGCCGCACCGCCGATGATTCCTGCCGCAGTGCCCTTAAGGGTAAGTCTCTTCCAGTAAAGGGAGAATACTATGGCAGGACCGAATGCCGCACCGAAGCCTGCCCAGGCATTTGAAACGATGCCCATAATGGAATCGTTGGGGTTGAGGGCGAGTATGCAGGCAATTACGGAAACCAGCATAACAGCAATTCGGCTTATCCACATAAGCTTCTTTTCGGAAGCTTCCTTTTTAACAACAACGGTGTAGAAATCATTGACCACAGCCGAAGCGGTAACAAGGAGCTGGCTGTCGGCGGTACTCATAATGGAAGCAAGCACAGCAGAAAGGAAGATGCCGCCGAGGAAGGAGGGGAAGAGCATTTTAACGGTCTTGATGAAGATAAGCTCCTGCTCGGAGGAGGAAAGAGCCACGTTCTGAGAATCAAGGTAAACTCTTCCGAGAATGCCGATAAGAACAGCGGCAGTAAGGGAGATAACTACCCATATAATTGCGATAGCAGCGGACTTCCTGACTTCCTTTGTGTCCTTTATCGCCATAAATCTTACAAGGATATGGGGCATACCGAAGTAGCCGAATGCCCAGGCGAGGTTGCTTATGATGTCGATGCCGCTCATATTTGATGTAAGGGACATATATCCGCTTGCATCAGCGCCCTCCGCAACTATCTTCTGAGTGGAGTTCAAAAGGTCGGCGGAGAAGTCGGGTGTATGTGAGATAAGTGCAATGGGAAGCGCAACAATGGTCACAAACATCAGTATTCCCTGCACGAAATCCGTCCAGGCAACAGCGTTGAAGCCGCCCATAAAGGTGTATGTAATGATGATGAGGGCGGAGATGATGACAGCCGCCTTGGTGTATGTCTCATTGGTGGGGTCGATGTTGAATACCACCTGAAAGAGCTTGCCGCCCGAAACGAATGCAGAGGTGGTGTAAACAAGGAAGAAAATGAAAATTACTATGGCACAGACAACTCTGATAAGAGGGCTGTCAGCCTTGAAGCGATTCTGAAGATACTGGGGAATGGTGATGGAATCGCCGCAGACCTCGGTAAATCTTCTGAGGGGCTTTGCAACAAGTATCCAGTTGAGGATAGTACCGATGCCAAGACCAATGGCTATCCAGTAGTTGCCCATACCCGTAGCATAAGCCGCTCCGGGGAGGCCCATAAGGAGCCAGCCGCTCATATCCGAAGCCTGAGCGGACATCGCCGTTACCCAGCCTCCAAGGTTTCTTCCCGCAAGGAAATAGTCGCTCATTTTCTTAGACTTGTTTGAAAAATAAAAGCCTATTGCCAGCATTCCCGCAAGATACAGCAGGAACGCAATGAGGACAGGAACATCAACATTTGCAAAAAATCCC
>CAMBJF010000124.1 GCA_945867875.1 uncultured Ruminococcus sp.
GTCTTAGTCTGATTTATTTCATCATTTTCACTATGATTTATCGCATATTTCATGACGAACTGAGATAAACTGTGAAATGATAAAATGAAAGAAATTACACTCCGACTCTGAAGGCTGTGGGTTCAATTCCCGTCGGGCAGACCATTGCAAACCACGTAGATACGTGGTTTGCTTTTTTATTTTGAAACTGAAATAATTCAAAAAATCCCTTAATCATTAAATTATCATTAAAAACTCATTACCTTATCAGGTTGTTGCCGGATTTATTTGATCTTGATTAAGCTTAAGTGGAATGTCAATGCTCTCGCTGACATCTTCCATCTCTTCTTCGGATAGATGGATATAATATTTGTATGTCGTGCGGAAAGCTTCATGCCCCATCCATTTCTGAAGCTTTGCGGGAGGTATGTTCCTACTTGCGCAATATGAGGCAAAATAGTGCCTCAATAAATGCAGATGGACATCTGACAGCCCAATTTTTTTCATAAATTTGCTGAATTTCTTGGAAACATGATCCGGATTTAGAATAGTACCGTCAACATCAACGCATACATAGTCATCATATTTATGATTATAGCAATTGCCAAATAATTCACGGCGTCTATCCTGCTGCTTTTTTGCCTCTACGAGATATTCTCTTAGCGCTTTAGTCAGATAAATTGTACGCTTCCCTTTTTTGCTCTTTGTTCGATCAATGCAGATTATTTGATTATTTTCATAGTGCACCGAATGGTTGATTTTTGTCTTACCTGATTCCAAATCTACGGCAGACCATCGCAGACCTAAAATCTCAGAGCGACGCAAGCCTGTTTGAGAAGCGATAATTACAGCAATTTCAATATCTGTGTTTGCGAATGAGGATATAATTTGATAGACATCTTCATCGCTCAATATCGGAGGCTCATAATCTTCTGCTTTGGGCTTTTCTATTTTTGTAAGAGGATTATCTTTTATTTTAAAGAAGTTTTCAAAAACACGGTAAGGACAAATACAGCGGATCAAAAACAGAATATTGATACGTTCTAACAACAAGGATACTCGACAGGCAGTCAGAACGTAACGCAAAATTGCAAAAATCAGCAGTTGCCTTGGTCTTAATGGAGGATCAAGGCAACTGCTATTTTATAAAGTAATATTTTGATTATTTTTTTGAGGAATAAACTTTTAGTTGTATTTGGTGAAAATATCTTCCGAAAGTAGAATTACTGTTGAAACTAAGCATTTACAACAACCACTGTTTGTGATATACTGTAATAAAATCAAGCAAAAGGAGATTTCTGAAGATGGATACAGTATTTTCATCACAGCTGCAAAGGCTTCGCAAGGAGCATAATGTTACACAGGAAACTCTCGCCGCTCACCTGGGCGTAAGTCCGCAGGCAGTCAGCAAATGGGAGAACGGCAGCTATCCCGACGGTGATCTGCTGCCGAAAATTGCAGACTTTTTCGGGGTGTCCATAGATTATCTTTACGGCAGAGCAAAGGAGGATGCTTCCGTTGTTCAGCAGATAATTGATGAGCTGCAGAAATCGTTCCAAAGCTCCGAAAACTCCGAAAAGCTGTTCTTTGAACAGGCAATGAAATATGTATGGGCAATTCAGACTGCCTCATGGGCAGCCAACAAATACTATTATGACCGTCCCGAGCTTAATGTTACAGACAGCATCACTGTTTCGGAGCTGAGCAGCAAGGAAGGCTTCAGCTATATGCGGCTCAACAAGGATCTGGAGTACTATTTTCTTGTAAAGCAGCCCAAGGAAGGCTTTGCAAAGCGACTCAGGATAACAGATGAAATGGCAGAGCTTTTTGCATTTCTCGGAGATAAATCAAATCTGAAAATATTGCATTATATGCTATCCTTAAATTGGAAAGAGGCTGTGCGTGCCAAAACCATAGCAAAGCTCATTAATATTCCTGTAGAAAAAGCTGAAAAAGCACTTGACTTTCTTTGCAAATTCAATGGAATGTTTACAAAAGGCAGCATTATTAATGAGGACAACAAAAGTGAAAATATATATCAGTCGTCACCTGTGAAAGCTGTTGCGCCGATAATGCTGATGATATGTGCGGATATGATGACAACCTCCCCAAGCTCATATCAGAATCAAGTTGGCTGGAATGATGAAGCATGGCTCAGGCGTGAGGACTTGTCATTTCTGAAAAACAACGAGGGGTAAATTATGGAACAAAACAATAAACAGAAAAATCCTCTTCATAATGACTTTGGATTTTTCAGCAATATAAAATACATACTGAAAGCCATGGTGCAGTATAACAAGGGATTTCTATGGCTTATTCCCATAGGAATGATATGTGCACCGACTATGCAATACCTTTGGACATTTATCTCGAAATTCGTAATTGACATGATAACGGGCGAAGTAGGCACAGAGAAGCTTTTATGGCTTATGGTGATATTCACGGTCATTCAAGCGGTTTCAACAATGCTTAATTCCTACTATTACAGCGAGATATGGTGGCGGTTTATTTGCGCACGTTTTAAGCTGATGTCCGGGAAAAATGCAAAGGTGATGCGGCTTGATTATGAATATCTGGAAGATCCCGATGTTCTCGACTGCTATCAGAAAGCGGGAAATGCCTGCAACTCAAATGACAACGGCATTGAGGGTATGATGCGTGGAATAGTTAATTTTATGCTGTCGGCGGCGGTGGTTACGGTGGGAATTATCATACTCGGCACTATGAATATTTTTATAGTGATGCTGATGATCGTTATTTGTATCGCAAACTTTCTGCTTAATAATCATACAAATAAAACCGTAAAAAAACGTGTATGGGATCCGCTTGCACCCTGGTGGCGCAAGGATAACTATCTGCGGAATGTGACCACAAGCTTTGATACCGCAAAGGATATCCGTATGTTCGGCTTGCAGGAATGGCTGACGGATAAGATAAGAGAGCTGAAAAAGGAGCGCATCGAGGCGCAGAAAAATAATGCCAAAGCGTGGCTCATCACCTCTTGGATAAGCAATATTCTGTTTGCTCTGTCCCAGGCGGCGGTGTACGGCTGGCTCATTTATAAGACCGTTCGGGGAGAAATGACCATAGGCAATTTCAGCCTTTATCTCGGCTCGTCAATGGCATTTTACAACTATATCAACAACCTTCTTCAAGGCGTTACAAGTCTGCTTGATTGCAGCCGTCAGGTGGACGATTTCCGAAGCTTTATGGAATTTGGCAATGACAATACCGATAACGGTGAAGCAGTTCCGCATTTTGACAGCTATGAATTTGAATTCAGAAATGTGTCCTTTAAATATCCCAAGGCAGAGAAATATGCGCTGAAAGATCTGTCGCTGAAATTAAAAGCAGGAGAACGCCTTGCGGTGGTGGGACTTAACGGTGCAGGAAAATCCACATTTATTAAACTATTGCTCCGTTTATATGAGCCGACCGAGGGTGAAATTCTGCTCAACGGCAGAAACATAAACGAGTTCAGCAGGAAAAGCTATTACAATATATTTGCGCCCGTATTCCAGGATGTTGAGCTGTTTGCATTCCCGCTTGCGGAGAATGTTTCAATGAACACTCCCGAAGAAACGGACAAGGCAAGGACGGAAAAATGCCTTATTGACGCAGGCTTCGGTGATAAGCTGAAAGAGCTGCCAAACGGTATTTCCACCGAGATACTGAAAATTATCCACGATGACGGCGTTGACCTGTCGGGGGGCGAAAAGCAGAAGCTGGCACTTGCCCGTGCACTGTATAAGGACGCTCCCGTGGTGGTTCTCGACGAGCCTACCGCCGCCCTTGACGCTCTTGCGGAAAGCAGGCTTTACAATGATTTTGACAAGCTTATCGGCGGCAAAACTGCGGTGTATATCAGCCATAGATTAAGCTCAACGCAGTTTTGTTCGGACGTTGCTATGTTCAAGGACGGCAAAATGGTTGAATACGGCACCCACGAAAGCCTGTTGAAGCAAGGCGGCGCTTATGCGGAGATGTTCCGTATTCAGGCGCAGTATTATGTTGATTCTCCCGAAAGTGAGGTGGCTGCAAATGCGTAAAGTGAAAGATAATACGGTGGGTGAAACCCTGCTGTTTATGCTGAAAACCGTCCGCAGAGAAAAGCCTTCCTTTTTCTTCATATATATGCTGAAATTTGCGGCAGAATTTGTTCCCACAATGTTTGAGATAATTCTGCCGAAGTACCTTATTGACGAGCTTGTGCTGATTATGGTTGGCGAGCCTGCCGAAAGCCATTTGCCCAAAATTATTCTTTACGCAGGCTTGATTATAGGGATTGCCTTGCTTGCAAATATGCTGCAAAATCTTGCAAATCAGCTTATAGATGTACAGCGTGAATGGTTCAATCAGTATTTTGAAACCGAACTATCAAGGCACACAATGGCAATGGATTTTGAGCATACCGAAGACCCCGAAGCTCTTGACAAGCTTGCAAAGGCAAAGGACGGAATAAGCTGGTACAGCGGCGGCGTTGTGGGTGTGCTTGACCAGATGTACAATATAATCAAAAATATAGCTGTCCTGTGCGGAGTAACAGTGCTTATCATAATTACCTGTCCGTGGCTTATCCCCGTGCAGCTTATATCACTTGTGCTTATCACAATACTTAATGCAAAGAATAACAAGATCGAAGCGGAAGGTTTTATGCAGCTTTCAAAAATGAACAGAATATGGGGTTATGTTTTCTATCAGCTGTCAGATTTTCGCTATGGAAAGGATATTCGTCTATATGACAGCGCTGATATGATGTGTGAAAAAGCTGATAAGTTAAGCGAGCAACAGGTCGATTGCTGGAAAGGTCAGCAGCGCAAAATGCGTCCCAATAATATGAAGATAAACGCTGTAAATGCGCTTCGTGACGGTATGAGCTATTTTTACATCGGATTTCTTGCGGTCACAAAGGCTATTACAATAGGCGATTTTCAGATGTGCGTAAACAGTGCGTCAAACCTTTATTGGAGCCTTTACAATATCGTATCCTCGGTGCAGGAACTGCATAAACGCTGCGGCTATGCTCACCGATACCTTGAGTTTATCGCATATCCTGCGGCAATGGTCAAGGGTTCAAGGTCGGTTAAAAAGGGTGAGCACACAATTGAATTTTCCCACGTCAGCTTTAAATATCCCCGTTTGGAAAATTATGTCCTGCGGGATATAAACATCACAATAAAGTCGGGAGAACATCTTTCCGTTGTGGGACTTAACGGTGCAGGAAAGACCACGTTTATCAAGCTTTTGTGCCGTCTTTATGACGTTACCGAGGGAGAAATTCTCGTTGACGGAGTGAACATCAAGGAATATTCCGAGGAGGAGTACCGCAGACTTTTTGCAGTGGTATTTCAGGATTTTCAGCTTTTTGCATTCAGCCTGCGTGAGAATATTGCCTTAGCCGATTCTCCCGATGATGAACAAATAAACGAGGTTTTGAAGCTGTCGGGATTTTATGATGATGCACAAAAGCTTGAACACGGACTTGATACCACGCTTTTCAAAAGCTTTGATGAAAAGGGCACGGAGCTTTCGGGAGGTCAGCAGCAAAAAACTGCTATAAGCCGTGCGCTGTACCGAAATGCGCCCGTTGTGATACTCGATGAGCCTACCGCTGCCCTTGACCCTGTTGCTGAGTATGAGATATACCGTCAGTTCAACTCACTTGTGGGCGGCAGGACGGCGATATACATTTCCCACAGATTATCCAGCTGCAAATTCTGTGACAGAATTGCCGTTTTTGCAGATGATACTATCAAGGAATACGGCACTCACGATGAACTTGCGGAAAAACAGGGCGGCATCTATGCTCAAATGTTTTCGGCACAGGCTCAGCATTATGTGAACTGCGTTGAATGAAATTAAAATCAGTATTCTCTTTCAAAACAAAAATTGCCGGTATCAAATTTTGAAGTGATACCGGCATTTTTGAAATTTACAGAATAATAGCTTTGTAATGAATTCTACGGGCCTGATATCTTGAAAAAAACGTTTAAAAAAATATTGTATTGATTTTTGTAAACATTTATCAAGGATCAAATCAAAGCATTTTAAATCTGCACACACAGCATCATTGTAAGAATTTCACTTTTATAAAAAAGAAATTGCCCGACAGTAAGCGTAGAAAAAGTACGTACTTTTTCATTTCTGCCGAAATCCTGTTAGGGATAAGTTTCCCTAAGGTCAATCCTTTTTCTGGAATGGTATATTGTGCGGACTGCGGAAAGAAGATGTATCTTTGCCGTTCCCGAAGTCTTTCGGAAGACCAGGAGCATCTGAAATGCTCTACATACGCAAATGACAAGGACGAGTGTTCCGCACATTTCATTCGCACTGCTGTACTTCGGCAGATACTTCTTTCCGAGATGAATCGAATTATCGAAAAAATCGGTATTGACGAGGAAGGCTTTGCTAATGAAGCACATGAATGCTCCCGGCTTCGGCAGGATGATGAACTGAAAAAGGCGAAAAAGATTGTCGGACAATACAGTAAGCGCACAGCAGAGCTTGACAAGCTTTTCATCAGACTTTACGAGGACAATGTTTCGGGGAAGATATCCGATGAGCGGTTTGAGATGCTGGCCAAGAAGTATGAAACCGAACAGCGGGAGATAAGAAAGAACCTTTCGGAGCTGTCGGCATTTATTGAGAGCAAGGAGC
Source organism: uncultured Ruminococcus sp. (assembly GCA_945867875.1). Lineage (GTDB taxonomy): Bacteria > Bacillota > Clostridia > Oscillospirales > Ruminococcaceae > Huintestinicola. The sequence goes on from CAMBJF010000124.1 coordinate 6,637, forward strand.
AGAAAATCGCTGATGTGACGCAGTTTCTTTCAATCGTCCGCAAGTACACGAACATAACGGAGCTTACTCCCGAAATAATACACGAATTTATTGAGAAGATAGTGGTTCACGCTCCCGATAAATCAAGCGGTCACAGGAGGCAGCAGGTGGACATTTACTATCGTTTCAGCGTTGGTGTTTCAAGTGTTCAGATCGACAGTAGAGATTATGACAAAAAGTTAAGACAGCACAGTCGGCTTGACGGTGCTGTCTTATGAAATAAGGGGAATACTTCTTTATGAGGTGCTGCCCTTTGGAAAGTCCCTTTTTGTCATTGGTGAGGCCTGCGATATAATCAAGGCTCACGTTATAGAATGCCGAGAGCTGAGCCGCAAAGTCAAGTGGAACGGTGTGCTTGCCCTGCTCATAATTGGGTTAGGTGGTTTTATGCATCTGAGGTTTATTTACAAGCTGTTCCTGTGTAAGATCCTCGTCCTCACGCAAATCACGAATTC
>CAMBJF010000125.1 GCA_945867875.1 uncultured Ruminococcus sp.
GGCTGTGAGGGCGCAGAGCACAGGCTCCTTTTCGGGGTCATCATACACGAAAACTCCCCCTCTCGGCGTGAGGAACATTACGCAGTCATCGCCTGCCGCCGCTCCCGATATACCTGAAGGGCATCTTGCGCTGACAATGCTGCCGTCAGCCCTTGCCTTGAACACCGAGTGCTTTCCGTCAGAGCCGAACACCGCAGTTATACCGCTGCCGCTGTGGGAATACACGCAGGAAAAGCTGTCGTTCACGGGAAATTCAAGCTCTGTGACTGTGGCTTTAAGGGGCTTTATATCAGCCGATGCAGTTGTATTTTTCTTTGGCGTTTCCGTCGGCTTTTTTGCCTTTGCCGCAGTTTTTTCCTTTGGCTGCTTTGTCTGTGCAGGCTTGGTTGCTCCCGCCGCCGCAATTCCCGCAGCCGCTCCCGCACCTGCCGCAGCGGTGCATAATAATGCAATATCCTTGGCTTTCATTTTATTTTTCCTTTCCGAATATCCGTTTGAAAATTGATTTTTTCGGGTCAGCGATACGCTTGCTCAGGTCGGGTACAGTAAGGTCAAACATATACTCCCCCGTTTCAAGGCAGTTCATAACGCCGTCAGTATAATATTTCTCTGCGCTCTGATATCCCGTGGGAATGTAGAAGATCACGTCAAAGCCCAGTCGGCTCAGAAACGCAAGAAGTATGCTGTCCGACCGTGAAATGATATTTTCACCCGTGGAGATATACACAATCTTTGGATTTACCGATGTAAAGTCAAATTTCTGAATAAGTCTGAGCATATCGCTGCCCATATTGAGGGCAATGTGTATTATCCTGTATTCAAGCCCGCCCGATTTCCGGTCTTTGATAACATTCGCTTCAAGAAATGCCGACAGCTTGTCCAGAATATAGTCCTGAGTTTCCTCTTTAAGAAAACCGTAATGGTAATTTTTATGTGCCTTCACAGCTGACTTATTCAGCCGACCGTTTCTCATAAGCCCCACCGCATATTCGCAGGAGCCATCTTCCGTGATAATAGGCTCACCCTTGAAAACAAGAGTGCTTTCGGGATATGCCGATATAAGGTCGTGAAGCTCATTCCAGTACCGTGGCAGGTCTTTGTCCTTGACGCCCGATATTTTCGCCATAATTACGGGGATATTTACCATATCCCCCGATGTGCTGAAATTGGGGCGGTATTTAAGCTCCGTGTTCCACAAAAGAGGTATCTCCTCGTACATCGTCCGAAGCACCACGGAATTTGCCTTGGAATACTGATGACTGCGGTAAATTCCCGTGTCGGTGTACATCATCGTGTCAAGCTCCCGCTCGGCATAATACGCCACTGTGCCCATTGAAGCGTCCCCGTTTTCCTTGGGGAATTTCTCCGCAGGGAGGGACTCCGTGAAATTCCGCTCATAAAGCATATTGTCCGAAAGCTCGCACTTGCCGTTTAGATCAGGTCGGAGGATAAGCACATCAGCGGGACATCTTGCTATCATCTTCACGAACATAGCTTCCCCGCCGCTTTTGCAGCCGCCGAAAATTATAAGGCAGGGGAATTTTGTGCGATAGCTGCCGAAAAGTGCACCCTGATATCGCTTTAAGAAGCAGAGCAGGAAAACCGCCTTTGAAATGCCCTTTCGCATATCGTTCCCGTTTTCCGCAAAATACATATCCATAACTGCCGCAAATGCGCTTCGGAGCTTTGATTGCAGCTTTATGTCCGAATGAACGATGTTTGCGGAAAGGGCGGTTATCATATCGGCAGGAGTGCGGTAATTTCCCCGTGATATCGCCGAAATTTCCTCATTTGACGGTGGCGTTATGCCGTTTTCGATTATGACAGGCTCCCTTGTTTCCTTGAGGGTGATGTAGAATTTGTAAAGATCGCCGAGATATGTCGTCTTGTTCTCAGCGCCGTTTATGCGGGCGTAGCAGGTATATACCGTGTCAGGCTCGTTCCCACGCTTTGCGGGGTCTGTGAGGATATCCGAAAAAATGTCTCCCGATATCCACGCATTGACGCAGTAACCGCCGTTTTTGGAGGCAGGTGTCAATGTAGTATTTCCCGTATTTCCCGAAGATATCACAGCCGCTCTTCTCCGCATCTCATCGGCTTTTTTTCTGATATCCGAAAGGGTAAAGCCCGAGGGAAAATCACTGCCGCCCGTCACATTTATAAGCTCCGCTGTTTTTTCACCGTCGGGCAGCTTGTCAAAATACGCCGAGCCGTCATATTCTGCAATAAGCACATCACACCCTGCCGCAGCCGCTGCGGTCAGCATCATCATCTCGTGACGGGAAAGCCCGCCCTTGCACAGTATCTTCGGGGGATATTTTTCCTTTGAGGGCGCTATTGCACGGGCAATATCACGCCTGAGCCAGCACATAAATTTAATGAAGATATTTTTTAAAATGCTGTCGTTTTTCCCCTCGCCTTTAAGTCTCGAAAGCGACTGAAAAAGGCTGTCTGAAAGTCTGTCAAGAACGCTGTCGGGGGCTGTGCTGAATTTTCTTGCGGATGCTTTTATAAAGCCCTTGTCAAGCCTGAAATCAACTGCGCAGGAGCTTTCAAAATAGGCGATATCCCCCGCTGTGGGGTTTGCCATACCCTTTTCAAGGAATGCTCCGTGCTTCACCGCAAGCTCAAAAAATCGGAGCAATAGCTCTTCGGTGTCAGCGCCGTATTTATTTATCCTGAGAAAATGTCCGCCCGTCTGAGGGCTTCCCGCCAAAAGCTCGGGGGGAATAAAAATATCCATAGCCATAACCATCACTTATCAGTAAAATTGCTTATAAACGGGATAATGTCCTTGTAACCCACCGCAAGATTAAGGTTCTGACCCTTGCTGAATCCTGCGGTGCTAATGCCGATGACCTCGCCGTACATATTAAGAAGTGCGCCCCCCGAGCTGCCGCCCGAAATGGGAGCTGTAAACTGTATCATATCAACGCCATTTATCTCACGAAAGCCTGAGATTATACCGTCGGAAACGGTGTTGAAAAGTCCCAGGGGACTGCCTATCGCCACCACCTTTTGACCTCTGCAAAGCTCTCTTTTTCCGCTGTAAAGCTTCATTGGCGAAAGCTGCTGTCTGTCGATGCGGAGTATCGCAAGGTCAAGGCTTGGGTGATATTTTATAAGCTCGTTTGTGCGGTATATCGTTTCGTCATTTTCAAGCTGCACCGAGAATGACCTCGCTCCCCCCGCAACGTGGAAATTTGTAAGTATGTAGCCGTCTCTGCCGATTATCATTCCCGAGCCTGTGCCGATGACCTTTCCCCTGCTGTTGTGGAGGGTTATCATAACTACCGACGATGCAAGAGACGCAAGCTCTTCATATGACATTTCGCCGCTTACTGCCTGAGATGTATGCACATTTGAAGCAGGAATGGTATTAACGGGGGCTTTCGGAGCGGGCTGAGATATATGCCGTCCCGCAGCTGCCGCAGTCCTTGTCCCTATGCTTGCGGGAACGGGAGCATTTGCGGCAGAAACGGACTGAAAGGTCTGAGTGATATACGGGGGTATTGCATAGCTGCCGCACTCGCCGAGCCTGATGTGCTCATACATCCTTTCAAGTTCATCGGGAAGCTGAGGCAGACCCAAAGGACACAGCAGCATCACATCTATCCCCATAAGCGCCGCCATATGGAAGAAAAGATACTCTTTCAACCCTATCCGTCCCGAGCACACAAGCTTGGGACATTTCCCGCTGTCACAGGTCATTTTGCCTAAAAGCCTGTCCGAATAAAACATAAGCACGGCGGCGAAATTCTTTTCAATTGTTGGGTTTATGTTTTTCCGCAAACTGCGGTATATGGGGCATACCTCTTTCAGTGTTTTTTCCGTTTCGGGAGGAATAACGCTTTCGCCCTTGCAAAGCCGCTCCCATTTTTCGCCGTATTCCGCCGCTTCCCTTACGCCCATAACCGGAAGATCGGTCACTCTGCGGTAAATGCAGCGCTCATCGGCGGAAAGCTTTCGGTCAAGCTCCCTGATATCCTCCGAAAGCCCGTCATAATACCCCGTGCAGAGAATAAAATAAACGCTTCTTATCCCTGCCGCCGTTCTTCCTCTTACGTCCCCGAAGGCTCCCACGCCCGTTATTTTCATTGGGTTGAACCTTATCTCCATATCCTGCCGCTCCATAAAATAAACTGTGATTATATTATACAACATATCGCAGAAAAAATCAACGGGTACTATACTAATAACCAATTAACCTATAGACAAATCCTCGGCTGAAATAAGCCCATTCTGCGTCAAGCTCCCTTGCCGGGCGCAAAGCCCGCCTGCGGTCGCTTTCCTAGACTGGTCTTATTTCATCTGTCGGCTTTATCTATAGAACAATTGGTTATTAGTATAAAAATTGCCTGCCCCTTTTCGGGACAGGCAAAATATTGCAACATCATTCACCGATAAGCTTTTCAATATCGCTCTTTGGTCTGAAGCCTATCATAACGCCGTCAGGCTTGCCGTTTCTGAAAACCATAAGGGTCGGTATGCTTTCGATCTTGAAAAGCGCCGCAAGCTCAGGCTCATCATCAACATTTATCTTGCCCACCTTTACGGTGTCAGCATAGTCCTCGGCAATTTCCGCAACAGTTGGCGCTATCATCTTGCAGGGACCGCACCAGCTTGCCCAGAAATCCACAAGCACGGTCTTATCCGAGCGAAGAACTTCTTTTTCAAAATTTTCCTTTGTAAGTGTTACTTCTTTCATAGCTATCCTCCTATTTTGATTTATAGTAAAGCATACAGTGGCAGTAACCCTCAAAATTCGGGTCTTTTATCTGCTCCCTGAACTCCTTGCACATACATTTGTTGTCCTCAGTCCGCTCCATTCGACAGGGACAGTAGCCGCCTTTTTTGGCAAGTCCCTCTTTTATGAGCTTCACTATCTCCTCATCGGGATTGAGAGTTATTTTCATATATTCTCACTTTCCGCAGCTGTGTGAACCGCAGCTATGCTCACCGCTGTGGCTGTGATGACTGCACATTACATTGGGGTCAAAGCTCAGCTTGTTTTCAAGGAATGCCTTAACAGCCTCGTCAGCATCGCCGCTTACGCCGCCGTAAAGCCTTATGCCCTGACCTGCAAGAGCGTTCTGCGCCCCGCCGCCGATACCGCCGCAGATAAGTACGTCTGCGCCGTTTTCCTTAAGAAATCCCGCAAGTGCGCCGTGACCGCTTTCGGGGGCTGCCACGATATACTCGCCTACTACATTTCCCTCTTCGCAGTCATAAAGCTTGAAAAAAGCCGTGTGACCGAAATGCTGAAAAATGTTTCCGTTGTCGTATGTTACCGCTACTCTCATAATACCGTTTCCTTTCTTATTAGCCGCCATATCGCACCTGTGCCCTCTGCGGCAGCCGCAGCATTTTCCTCCGCCGCAGAGCTTATAGTTTCCGCCCATGACCGCAAGGGGTCTGCCGTTCACGATACAGTCCGCAATTTTTACCCTGGCGGCGTTGTATATCTCCGTAGCCGTGGTGCGGGATATTTCCATACGCACCGCCGCCTGACTGTGAGTGAGCTGCTCCAGATCAACGAGCCGTATGACCTCAAATTCATCTACAGTCAGGGTCACAGGCTCGCCCGAAGTGACTCCTGCGGGAAAAAATGTGCTGTACTCAGGCTCATTGCAGACCTTTCTGCACCTCTGTGGTCTTGGCATATTATCCACCTCGTTTCCGTCTATAGTCGATTATAGCACATTATTTTAGACTTGTCAAGTGTATTTATTCGGGCAAATAAAAAAAGCTGCACCCAAAGGTACAGCTTCCGTAAAAAATCATTCGTTATATTCAGACGGGGAAACTCCCAGCGAATCGAGCCAAAGCTCCATATCAAGCAGAGCATATGTGCCTGCCGAATCAGACTCTGCCCATACTGTATTTGTGGCTTCGTCACAAAATGTCTCTATGGGCATAAGCATATTCATATCCTCAAAATACATAAAAACATTAAATCTTTTTATGCCCTTAAATTCGTCACTGTATAATGCATATGTTCCGAGAGTGTTTTCTTTCAGGCTGTCATCTAACTTAAAGTATAGCTTTATCCTGTCGATATCGCAGCTGTCGGCGCATATTTCGGGAACGCTCCCCACTATTGCGGAATTGTCTATAGAATATGTATATCCGCTGTGGACAACCGACAGATCATTTTTGAAATCGCCCTTGCCTGCGACCTCCAGTGACAGCTCGTAGCAATCGGAGGAAAACATTAATAATGCAGCGTCAGTAGATTTTATTTTGGTTGTGGGATAAGGACTTACATACGTGGTCGTCTGAACCGTCTCAGCCGTTTCCTCAGGCTCATCGCCCTGAGTTACTTCGGGGAAAAGCAGTTCATTATCCAGCTTGAATGCAATATACGGCTTTCCGACGCCTGCGATCTCCCACTTCATACCAACCCCGTCGTAATACGGTTCACAGAAAAGAAGATAGTTTATATCGTTTATCCTCGATGCGGGGAAGGAATAGCAAAGTGTTACTTCGGCAGTGCCGTTTTTAGGGACAATGATCTCCGTATCATCTATCAGTTCTCCACTTTCCTTGTCATAAAGCTGTCCCATTGACATACAGTCGTTATCGTCATACTTTGATGAAACGTCCTTGAGTGATGCAAGGACAGTGCCGCTTTCAAACATATCCTTATAAACGGAAATATCATTTTTGCTCTTGTTTGTTATCAGCAGGTCTGCCACAATATCCTTTTGTGCATAATCGCTTTTATATGTAAGGCTCGTTGAAGTCCCGTCCTCTTTCCTTATGTCGGAAATGCGCAGCGTTACTGAAACCCCGCTTTTTTTCATTTGAGCAATGCGGTCCTCAAAGCCCGCTGCCGCAGGAGTTGAAAATTCTGCAGCGGCTTTTCCGTTTCCCGAACCTCCCACTATGCTGACTATCACTATGATAAGCACTGCTACAGCAAGAACCACAGCTGCACATACGGGAACGAAGCATTTCTTCTCGCTGAACTCCTTTGCCCCGAAGCATATGTCGTCAATTATTTTGTCAGCTTTTTCTCTGATTTCTTCTTTTGTCATAGCTTTCCCCCCATACCATCGGTATAT
>CAMBJF010000126.1 GCA_945867875.1 uncultured Ruminococcus sp.
AGATAGCGTAGCGTCTCGTGGGCTCGGAGATGTGTATAAGAGACAGGTACATAAAGCGTGAGAACATCGACATCGTGCCCCTTTATTTCGCAGCAGAGCGCCCCGTAGTTGAGCGTGACGGCAACCTTATAATGGTGGATGATGACCGCTTCCCCCTCAAAGAGGGAGAAGTTCCTCAGATGAAGTCAGTCCGTTTCAGAACGCTGGGCTGCTATCCGCTCACAGGCGGCGTGGAATCCACCGCCCACACTCTTGATGAGATAATCGCCGAGACCCTCAGCGCAGTATCCTCTGAGCGTACCTCGAGAGTTATCGACAACGAAGCGGCAGGAAGTATGGAACGCCGTAAAAGGGAGGGCTATTTTTAATGAAAGGCTTACTTAAATTTATCACCTGCGGAAGCGTAGATGACGGAAAATCGACGCTTATCGGACATATCCTCTATGACTCCAAGCTCCTCTATGCCGATCAGGAAAAGGCACTGGAGCTGGACAGCAAGGTGGGCAGCAGAAGCGGAAAGATAGACTATTCCCTTCTCCTTGACGGACTTATGGCAGAGCGTGAGCAGGGCATCACCATAGACGTTGCCTACAGATATTTCACCACCGACAACCGCAGCTTCATCGTTGCCGACACTCCGGGTCACGAGGAATACACACGTAATATGGCAGTAGGCGCATCATTTGCCGACCTCGCCGTTATCCTCGTTGATGCATCTCAGGGTGTGCTTGTCCAGACAAGACGACACGCAAGGATATGCAGCCTTATGGGCATAAAATATTTCGTTTTCGCCGTAAACAAAATGGACCTTGTTGACTACAGCGAAGCAAGATTCAAGGAGATCGAAAAGCAGATATCCGAGCTTACAGCGGAGCTTTCCCTTGAAAACATTCAAATAATACCCCTCTCCGCCACCGAGGGCGACAACGTTACCAAGCACTCCGACAATATCAGCTGGTATAAGGGACCCGTACTTCTTGAATATCTTGAAAGCGTGGACATCTCCGCCGACGATGAGCAGGGCTTTTATATGCCCGTTCAGAGAGTGTGCCGCCCCGACCGCACATTCAGAGGCTTTCAGGGACAGATCGAGTCGGGCAGCATAAGCGTGGGCGATGTTATAACCGCCCTCCCCAGCGGCGAAAAGGCAGCCGTTAAGGGCATTCTTGTGACCGATAAGCAGTCCGATACCGCACATAAGGGTCAGCCCGTGACCATCTCCCTTGACAAGGAAGTGGACGTTTCCCGTGGCTGCGTCCTCATAAAGGACACCGACATCGGCGTTTACAAGCGCATCAAGGCATCAGTCCTCTGGATGGACGATGAGGACCTTGTTATCGGCAAGGACTATCTTGTAAAGCTTGGCACAAAGACTATCCCCGGAATACTCACAGGCATCGACTACGCCGTTGACGTAAATACAGGCGAGCATATCAGGACCGATAAGCTCAGCAAAAACGGCATCGCCCTCTGCGATATCCTCCTCACCGACGCAATTGCGGCAGATAAGTTCAAGTCACATAAAACCCTTGGCGAGCTTATCCTCATCGACCGTGTAACCAATATGACCTCCGCCTGCGGAGTAGTCGAGGAGCTTAGCGAAAAGGGCGGCACATCGGCAGACAAGGCATCATTTGTCTATGGCGACCTTACCGCAAGAGGAGACATTTTCGAGGAATTTTACTACGACACAAGCAGCCTTAACGTCCTGAAATATCAGCCCGTAAAGACCGCTTACACCGTCGGGGACGAGATACCCGTATCGGGCGAGAGCTATACATACCCCGACAGCTTCGACATCATTGTCCTGAGAGACAGCGTGGCTGTAAAGGTGCGTGACAGAAAGATAACCGAAATTCTCCCCGCATCGGAATATTCCTACAGCGGCGTGCCCGTGATAAACGGCAGAGGCTTCGGCGTAAATGCATCCTCCGACAGCGAAGTAAAGCAGTTCCTTAAGGAATATGCCGAGACAGACGAAAAGGATCAGAGCGGCTTCTTTGAAAAATGGGTGCGCTTTGACAAGTACAGAAAGGTAATCGTAAAATCGGGAAAATAAACTGAGGTGAAAGCAATGCTCGTCACAACAAAGGGAAGATATGCTTTGCAGGTAATGATAGATCTTGCCGAGCATTACAGCAGCAAATGCATACCCGTAAAGGACATAGCGGGGAGACAGAAGCTGTCTGTGAAATATCTTGAACAGATAATGCCTGTGCTCACAAAGGGAGACCTTGTGTTCGGAGTCCACGGAAAAAACGGCGGATACCGACTCAAAAGACCCCCCGAGAGCTACAATGTGGGCGAGATACTGCGCATAGCCGAGGGAGACCTTGTCCCCGTTTCATCAATGAAAGAAAGCGACCGGTCCGACGGCACACAGCCCGATGACAGCAGGACGATGAAGATGTGGCAGGACTTCTACAAAATGACCAACGATTATTTCGACGGCATCACCATTGCAAGCCTTATCCAAAGCGGCACCGATTATGATTATGTGATATGATAAAAATCCCCGTCAGCGGTTTGCCGACGAGGATTTTTTCTGTGTGATGATCATTCTTTCATAGTGTATATAACTGTAAAAGAATTGACATTTCAACAATTCTAAGATATAATGTTATTAAACAATGTTCAATTTGCGATTTGTTTAATTTCTTATTATAATAAGGAAAGGGGAATAATGCTATGAATAAAAAAAGTATGAGTATGACTTATATCCTGCTGATCATTCTTTTGCTTATCATTTGTATTTTTCTGGTCTCAAATCAATCTTCTTTAAAAAATGATTTGAACAGAGCTCAAAAGGAATGTGCATTTAATAAAAAACAGATCGAAATGATATATTATGTTTCGGAAAATGCAGAGGGAATAAAAAGCTATAGCGATAAGGTATTAAATGATCCGTCTGTTCTGACCGATTATAATGAAATGAAAGAAAATGGTTTGGAGCATTTTCTTGAAAAAGATAATACATCAGACTCACGAACCGATATTTCAATGCCAAACGAATCAACAATATATTATTTGTATAGCTATGACGGTATCGAAACAAGTGAACATCAGATCTATTCCTTTTATTACATCTCCGAAATCTGCGGCGAAAATACAAATACAATAAATACGGAAGAATGCATTAAAATTGCCGATAACATTTATATTAAGCCATATGAAACCTTTTATGCAGGGTTAGTTTAAAAATAATATATAACAGCATCACCCGTCAGATGAAACCCACCTGACAGGTGATGCCGTTATTTTTTTATCGGAAGCTGTTGATATTATTCCTTGACCGAGCCGTTAACAAGACCCGCATAGATCTGCTTCTGGAGAGCAAGGAAAATGATGAGCGTAGGAATGATACAGATAACGATACCTGCAAAGATTATCTCCCACTTGGCACCGTAAGGACCCATAAAGCGGTAAAGCGATGTGGATACCACCGACAGCTCTTCGCTGGGCATATAAAGCTGAGGGGTGTAGAAGTCGTTGTAAATGCTGATGACCTTGATTATAAGGACAGTAGCAATTGCAGGACGAAGCAGGGGAAGAATGATCTTGAAGAATACCGTGAAGTAGTTTGCACCGTCAATGATAGCGCTCTCATCGAGAGAATAGGAGATATTATCCAGAAACTGCATAAAGATGTAAATTGAAATAATATCAGTGCCGATGTAGAGGATAATGGGAGCCGCCATAGTGCCCACAAGCCCGAAGCTGTTCATAATGCGGTAAACAGTTACCTGCATAGAGATAGCAGGGAAAAGTGTAGCAAGGAGGAACGCAGCTTTCAGAATTTTTCCGAAGGTGGTCTTGAATCGCTGGAGAACATAAGCGGTCATTGTACCCGTGATGATAGTGCCTGTGCAGGAGATAACAATGATTATCGCAGTGTTTCTCAGACCGAGGAGCACCTTACCGTCAATGAAAGCGGTCTTGTAGTTTGACCATTCAAACTCAGTAGGAAGAGCGAAAACATTGGAGGACAGGAACTCGGTGTTGTTCTTTAAGGAACCGAGGAAAACAACGATAAGTGGAATAAAAACGATAAGGCAGGCAAACACGAGGATAAAATATTTTAAGAAAGTAAAGAGCTTTGCAGTAAAGTTACTGTTTTCTCTCTTGATAGCTTCTGCTGCCATATTACTTATCCTCCTTGAAAACAAGCTTCTGGATTATCGTTACCACCACGATTATCAGGAACAGCACCACAGCCATTGCCGAGGCAAGTCCGACCTTTTGGAACTTGAACGCCGTTTCTGTTGTCTGGATAACGAATGTGCTGGAGCCGAAGCGTCCGCCTGTGATGATAAAGGGAATTTCGTAAACGCTGATCGCACCCTTGACCGCAAGAATCATCTGTAAAAGGATAATGGGTCTGATACTGGGAGCGATGATGTATCTGAATACCTGGAAGCGGTTAGCGCCGTCAAGCTCAGCAGCCTCATAGATGTCAGGGGAAACAGATTGGATAGCACCGATGAACATAACAAGGTCGAAGCCGATGTATCTCCATATGGAAACAAACACAAGACAGATGTTTACAAGTCCCTCAGTGGAAAGGAACTTCACAGGGTCGCCGCCGAGCAGCGTGATGATAGAGTTCAGAGTACCGTCAGTGTTGGTGATGCCGTCGCCCTTCTGGAAGAAGCGGCGGAAGATAAGAGCCACCGCAACCGTATTTATCATATACGGGAAGAAGAGAACGCCCTTGAAGAAATTAGAAAATCTGATCTTAGAACAGAGGATTGTCGCAAGGAAAAGTGCCAGTCCGAGCTGGATAAAGGAGCCGAACAGATAGTAGATGCTGTTTTTGAAAGCAGCAAAATATTCGGGAGTTTCAAAAACTGTCTTGTAGTTTTGCAGACCCACATACTTAACGTCAACACCGAACTGATCTCTTTCCTCAAAGCTGAATTTTACCATTTCAGCCGCAGGAATGTAGGTGAAAATAACGAGAAGTACAGTGGGGATAAGCAGGAAAAGGCATACCGTGACCATTTTATCAATATATGATCTTGACAGTCTGCCATTTATAGGCTTAGGGGTCTTAACGGATTTAGTAGTCAAAGCATATCCCTCATTTTCGGGTAGAATGTATTTATGGTTTAAATTGCTGAGTATAAAGATACCGTATCATTCTGCGGCGTGAAGATGCACCGCAGAAGAATACAGTACGTGGAGAGAAAGAAAAATTAAAGAGGATTGGTAAAAGTTAATTAGCCGAGAATTTCGTCTCTGGACTTAGCCCATGCAGCATTAACGTCAGCAGCGATCTTGTCGTACTCGTCTCTGCCCTTGCCGTTGAAAGCAGCCTCAGCCATTCTGAACTTAAAGTTTGTGGATGCATCGCCCCAAGGATCAACCTCAGAAGCCTTAGCGATCTCATCCCACTTGCCGATGAGGTCAGCAGGTGTGGGGTTCTCAACGAAGAGCTGAACTCCCAGTTCATCGAAGGAAGAAAGTGTCTCAGGCATTGCAGCACCCTTAAGACCGGAAATTTCGCCCTCGTTCTGAGCAAAGCCGGAATCTGTGCAGAACCACTCAGCATAAGCCATAGCAGCGTCGAGGTTGGAAGAATTCTTGTTAACGCTCATCATGTAGTCGTTGGAAGAAACGGAGTAGATCTTGCCGTCAATGCTGTTGGGGAAAGGCATATATCCAACGTCAGCGGGATCAGTGCCAACCTGCTCAGCAGCCTCCTGGAACTGGCTGATAGCCCAGGAACCGAGAACCATAGTAGCGATCTTGCCCTGTGCGAAAGCGGGCTTGCAGCCTTCCCAGTCAGTTGTCATAGGATCTTCCTCGTGGAGGGAAGGATCAGCGTAGATGTCAAAGAGTGTGCCGTAAACAGCGTCATAAGGGCTGCCTGCGGAGAAGAGGTCATTCTTTTCAGTAAGAAGCTTGGTGTTGTAATCGGGGTCTCCGGAAGCACCAACTACGAGGGACTGCCACTGAGTAATGCACCAGCCGGCATTGTAGTTTGTGTAGTAGGGGATAGCGTCTGTGTTTTCCTTGATCTGCTTGAGGCAGCCCAGGAACTCTTCAGTAGTAGTGGGAAGAGAAGTGATGCCTGCGTCAGCCCAAACCTTCTTGTTGTAGAGGATACCGGAAGCGGTACCGCCTGTAGGAAGTGCATAAACCTGACCGTCAACGCTGTAGTTTTCGAGCCAGTAGTACTTCTGAGAAAGCTCATCATAAGAACCGAAAGAAGCGAAGAAGTTAGGAAGATCAGCCTGCTTAAGAGCCTGAGGAGTCATAACAACGTCGCCGTAGTTATCGGACTGCATCATAGTAGCAATGTCATCAGCATAGTTTGTGAAGGACTGATACTCAACTGTTACATTAGGATAAAGAGCGTTGAAGCCCTCAGTGAGCTTAGCCATTGTGCCGTCCTGATCTCTGTCGGTACGGTGGTGAAGAACCTTGATGGTTCCGCTGAGACCGTCATTGGAAGCAGGAGCTTCGGCGTCGCCGCCCTCAGTATTGCCTGCATCGGCAGCAGTGGTTGTATCACCGCCCTGAGCAGCAGTAGTTGTGTCTCCACCCTTATCGGAAGAGCCGCCGCAAGCGGTGAGAACTGTACCTGCCATTACGAGTGCGGCGCACATAGCCGCAGTTCTTTTAAGCTTTGTGTTCATTTTAATGACCTCCATTAATCATTAATTTTCAGCATTGATGTGTTATTCATTGCCTGTGTTTTCTGCGATAAGTTAATTATATTTGTTTCCCGTCCAAAGTCAAGGAAAAACGCAAATAGCGGCAATTCGTACAGCTGGATTTTGTTAGCTTTGTTAATTTTTCACAATTTTCTGAAATCTATCACAAATCTTTGTGTATCGTGACAATTACACTGCATATAGCTTGTGCATTTTATCTGAAATTATTAATTGAGTTTATAAAAAATTAAATGAGCGTAAAAATCAGAAAACGTTTGCAGAACACAATTATTATATCTGTCTCTTATACACATCTGACGCTGCCGACGATATGCAGTGTGT
>CAMBJF010000127.1 GCA_945867875.1 uncultured Ruminococcus sp.
ACACACTGCATATCGTCGGCAGCGTCAGATGTGTATAAGAGACAGCAATACAATACATTATATATTGTAATATATTTTAACGGTGCTTGTCAACTGATATTTTGGTATTTTTGAAAAAAATTCCTATCTGATGTTCAAGTGATACAAATATGCCGTGCAAAATTTGTGATTATCGGCAATTTTTATACATATCGTTAAGTATATTATGAATAATACTGATTGTTATAACAATATACATCTTTATTCGGAGGTTTTGCAGATGACAGCAGAAAAAACAGTATTCTTATTTTCGGGACAGGGCTCTCAGTATGCGGGAATGGGCGTTTCTCTGGTTGAGAAATATCCCGAACTCAAAGCGATATTTGATGAGGCTGCCGATATTCTCGGCTTTGACCTTTACGGAAAGTGCGCAGAAGCTTCCGATGAAGAACTTGCAAAGACAGTTATCTCTCAGCCTGCAATTATGGCAGTGTCCCTCTGTGCCGCAGAAGCGCTGAGGATTAACGGCATCACCGCCACCGCCGCCGCAGGACATTCCTTAGGCGAATATGCGGCAATGGTATATACGGGCATGGTCTCCCGTGCCGACGGATTTAAGCTCATCAAGGCAAGAAGCGAGGCTATGCAGAAGGCTGCCGAAACCAACAAGGGCGCTATGTACGCAATCATCGGCAAGAGCGTTGAGGAGATAGAAAAGGTCTGCGAAGAGACCGAGGGCTATGTTCTTCCCGTAAACTACAATTCCTCCGTTCAGACCGTTATCGCAGGTGAGGAGAATGCCGCAAAGGCTGCCGCAGATACTCTCGCTGCCGCAGGCGCAAGGGCTATCAAGCTTAACGTTGCCTCCGCATTCCACTCCAAGCTTATGCAGAGCGCAGCCGACGAGTTCAAGCCCGCCGCTGAGAAGATAACCTTTGCCGAACCCAAAATAAAGATGTTCTCAAATATCACAGGCAAGGAGCTTGACAGCATAGAAAATATGCCTGAGAGACTTGCCAAGCACATTGTTTCTCCCGTAAGATTTACCGATGAGCTTGCGGCTCTGAATGCTCTCGGCTATGATACATTTATCGAGTGCGGACCAAACAAGGTGCTTTCGGGACTTGTAAAGAAAACTCTCAAAGGCGTCAACATCGCCAATGTTCAGGACGCTGACAGCCTTGCAAAGACAATTGGCTGATATACCATATATAGTGTATAATCTCAGGCTATACTATTATATATAGTATTCCGATGAAAGGAATGATAAATATGAAGCATTACGGACTTTTAGGCTTCCCTCTCAAACACACAATGTCGCCCCCCATACATCAGAGACTTTTCGAGCTTGAGGGCGTTTCCGACTTTGACTACACTCTGAAAGAATACTCCCCCGAGGAGCTGTCCGAAAAAATCTCCGATGTTCTTGCCCTTGACGGCTTCAACATCACTATCCCCCACAAGGTGGAGATAATCAAGTACATAGACGAGCTTGCAGACTCCGCAAAGAGATATAACTCCGTAAACTGCGTTGTTAAAAAGGACGGCAAATATATCGGCTACAACACCGACTGCGACGGCTTCCTCCGCTCTATCGAAGCGGCTGGGGGAAAGCTTGACGGAACTGTTTTGCAGTGCGGCTGCGGCGGCGTTGGCAGAATGATAGCCATTGAATGTGTCCGTCACGGTGCTAAGCTCACAGTTTCCGTGCCCGAGGGTTTCGAGGACACCGTTGAGCCTGTTAAGGAATATGCCTGTGCAAACGGCTTTTCCGATGACATCAAGGTGGTTCACCCAAATGAGATAGAGGGTAAATTCGACACCCTTATCAATGCATCTCCCGTGGGAATGTTCCCCAAGGTTGAAAACTGTCCCGTGACCGAGGATATAATCGCAAACTGCGGATTTGTTTTTGACGTTATCTACAATCCTGAGCGCACAAAGCTTATGCAGACTGCCGAAAAGCACGGAATAAAGACCTGCGGCGGTATGGCTATGCTGGTATGGCAGGCTGTCGTTGCCCACGAGATATGGAGCGGCGCAAATTATAGTGACAGCGACATTGCAAAGCTCATTTCCGATATGCATAAACTTATGGCGGAAAAGGAATAATATGGGCAGGAAATTTTTCAAAGGGGGAGCGCTTATCGCTCCCGTTCCTGCGGCACTTGTGACCTGCGGCACCGAGGGCGGAAAGAGAAACGTCCTCACCGCTGCGTGGACAGGCATAATCAACACCCGTCCGCCAATGGCATACGTGTCAATACGCCCCGAGCGGCACTCCCATTCCATTATAATGGAAACAGGTGAGTTCGTCATCAATCTTACTACATCTAAAATGGCGAAAGAAGTTGACTTCTGCGGAATGAAAAGCGGCAGCAAGCTTGACAAATTCGCCAAATGCCGCTTTGAAACTGCGAAAGGTGAAACGGTGGACTGCCCCGTTATCCTTGCATCTCCCCTCGCTCTCGAATGCAAGGTCAGGGAGACAAAGGAGCTTGGCAGCCACACGATGTTCATTGCGGATATCACAGGCGTGACCGCAGATGAGCGGTATATTGACAGCAAGGGAAAGATAAATCTCCAGCAGGCGGGGCTTATGGCGTATTCCCACGGGGAATATTTCGCCCTCGGACGAAAGCTTGGAGACTTCGGCTTTTCCGTGAGGAAGAAAGGAGCGGTAAAATGAGGATAATAGATTCCCACGCCCATTACGACGACAGCTCCTTTGACGCTGACCGTGAAGATATTCTCCGTGAACTTTTTTCGGGAGAGATATGCAAAATAGTCAACATTGGATGCTCGGTCAAAAGCTCGTATTCATCGGTAAAACTTGCAGAGGAATATGCGGGCATATACGCCGCCGTGGGGCTTCACCCCGATGCTGCGGACGAAATCGACCGAATCGACGAGATACGCAGGCTCTGCGACAACAAAAAGGTTGTGGCAGTTGGCGAGATTGGTCTTGACTATCACTACGAGGAGCGTGGCAGGGATATCCAGAAAAAGACCTTTGAAGAGCAGCTGAAGCTTGCAGCGGAGCTTGATATGCCCGTTGTCATACATTCCCGTGATGCATGGGAGGACACAATGGAGCTTCTCAGAAAGTACCGTCCCAAGGGCGTTATGCACTGCTTTTCGGGCTCTGCGGAAACTGCCCGTGAGATAGTCGCAATGGGAATGTACGTGGGCTTTACGGGTGTTGTAACATTTAAAAATGCCAAAAAGGCTCTTAAAGCCCTTGAAACCGTGCCTCTTGACAGGCTCCTCGTTGAAACCGACTGCCCCTATATGGCTCCCGAGCCCAACAGGGGAAAACGAAATTACAGCGGATATCTCCCATATACCGTTGCGGCTATGGCGGCGGTGAAGGGCGTATCTCCCGATGAAATGACGGAGATAACTGCGGAAAATGCAGAAAGACTTTTTAATATATAGGAAAGGAAGTATAAAATGATCGGTTTTCACATTGCGGAATCCACGCAGTCGGTGAGCCTTAACATCTCCCTTGCAGATATGCTGAGGGAGAAGCCTGAATATTTCAGGGAAGGCTTTAAGATAGCATCGTATTTTGGCAGTCCTGCTGTTAAATGGAACGGCGGAAGAATGATCCTCGGACCCTATTATCCTGACAGGGAAAAGGCAATACTCCACGGCTATAATTCCAGAGGCATACCTTACAGATTTACATTCACTAACCCCTCCATAACCGAGGCGGATCTTGCTGACAAGGACTGCAACGAGCTTCTTGATATGGCTGACAACGGAATGAACGAGGCTATTGTCAATTCGCCTATTCTTGAGGAATATATCAGAAAAACTCACCCAAACATAAAGCTGACATCGTCGACCTGCAAATGCATCAGGACAATTGAAGAGGTCAGGGCGGAGCTTGCAAAGCCATACAGCCTTGTGGTTCTTGACTACAATTTCAACAATGATTTTGAGACCCTTGAAAAGCTAACTCCCGAGGAAAGAAAGCGCTGTGAGGTGCTTATCAATGCACACTGCGTCCCTGATTGTCCGAGAAGAAAAGAGCACTATAAGTACATCGGCGATATCCAGATAAGGCTTGATGAGATAAGAAGGATGAATCCTGTTCAGAGGGCTGAGATAAAGGAATGGGAATGCAAATACAGAGTATTCAACCCCTATGAGGAGAAGCCCACAAAGCTCCAGATAAGCCCTGATGATGTTTTTGGAAAATATACCGAAATGGGCTTTGAAAATTTCAAGATAGAGGGAAGAGCCTCAAATCTTATGGTACTCTGCGAGCAGATACTGATGTATCTTGCAAAACCCGAAAAGCTTGATGCTGCGAGATATGCTCTTATGCTCGGTGCTCTGGACTACAGCTATCTTAATTTCTGAAAATAACTTTATAAATAAAAACCACGTGAAAATAAAATGAAAATTTGTGCATAAAATCAATTGAAATTCATTTGAAAATGCGGTATAGTATTAGCATACCACAAAGACCACTGCGAAGCGGAGCTCCAAAAGTCCTCCGAAAGCGAGGTTTTTGGGCAAAAAGTGTGCATTAAGGATAAAAAGCGCAAAGCAAATTTGTTGTTTATGTACATTGACATATCTGCCCGCAGGTGGTACAATAATATCGTGATACAGCGTGAGCAGAAGCACGGTATCACAACTATATTTGATTTCCATACATACTTGGAAATAAATAAAGAAAACCAAAACAAAACAAGGAGGAATTTTTCATGAACATGAAAAAGACACTTGCTGGCGTAATGGCTGGCGCAATGGCCGTATCTGCAATGGCTACTGTTGTATCCGCTGATCAGGATGCAATCTCTCTTACTTATGACCTTAAGACCTATGTAAAAGACAACAACAAGACCAAGGCTAAGGTAACAGTTGTAGCTAACTACGAGGGTTCGCTTGTTAAGGCTGATTCTATGAAAAAGGGCTACATTACTTTCGGCGCTGATAACAGCTTCGTTAGAGGTGGAAAGGTCTACAACGACAAGGGCGTTGTAATCGGTGAAATGGCTCTTGACACAAATGACAAGACTAAGGCTGCTGGAACGGGTATGAAGGAATTTGAATTCACAGCTCGTCCCTACAAGGATGTTGTTAATAACCTCGAGGAAAAGTATCAGACATTCAAGGCTACTAGCTACGCTGATAACGTTGATGGTGCTATCTATGATAAGAAAAACCTTGAGAAGTCTTATTACAATATGCCCATCGCAACAGGCAAAGATGTAAATGGTGCGTTTGATCTCTCCAAATATGAGATGGCTTCACTGGGTTATTCTACAGAGGAAGCTGCTGCGGCTGTTGGCTTTAAGGGTGAGATTGATTCTTACAAGAAAGCCGGCGAGGGCTTCGATAAGGGCGTGTATGCTGTAAGAGATGCTGTCGCTAAGATGACATACGAGATTCCTAACACTGTTTCCCTCAACAAGGCAAACGGCTGGGGCTGGGGCGGAACATGGGATAATGCTAACCAATATAACGAGTTCACCGAGGAACAGATGGAACTCTTCTTCAAGAACTTCTTCGGTTCTTCCCTCTATGGCGATGTAACAATGTCCGCAGAGAACTTTGCAAAGGGCTTCTGGGATGCTAACAAGAGCAAGAAGGGCGTTATCTCTAACGATACAACACTTTTAAGCACGCCCACAACTGTTGCTGTTGGTGCCTTCACAGCAGGCGCTGCAGAAGAGGCAGTATGGCCTTTCAAGACAACTCTTAAGCCTGGTCTCAAAACTGATGCCATTAAGACTGGCTATGTTAAAGCTACCAACAACGATGAGAACAATGTACTCGCAGCTCTTTCTTCCAGAAAGGCTGGTGGCAACTACTACACTAAGCCTGTAGCAGTTATCAACGACGCTATTGCTAACCACGACAACGTTGTATTCACATTCACTTCCTACAATGGTTATGTTGGTACTGCTAAGTCCCACATTGTTAACCAGTGGGTAAACGTTGACCAGGGTTATGACTACAAGACTTCCGATTACGATTGGCACAATCCTACATTCGGTCAGCACCTCTACACTAACCTCGCTGATGCTTACTCTCTCTTTGATTCTAACGAGTATGATCAGTACGGTTCTTACAGCTCTGCTTGGGGCATCAACCTCTTCACAGGTGCTGTAGTAGTAAACAGCGGTCTTACAATGCAGCTTTCTGATACCGATATATTCAACTGGGGCAACAACACACTCTCCTTCGATTGGTTCGATATCACTGACGAGGGCAAGATCACTGATGCTAAGACATTCCTTACTTCTATGCTCCTCTACACACCTACTGACTGGTACTGGGATACTCTCACCGTTGTTGTTTCTGACGACGAGGATGAGGCTATCGACGCTGGTGAGGGTCTTGACGGTGAAGGCGATGTAATCGACGACGAAGAGCCCGCTGAGGACGTTGTTGAGGAAGAGCCCACTGAGGACGTTGTTGAAGAGCCCGCTGAGACTGATGCTGCTCCTGTTGAGACAGCTCCTTCCCCTGCAACTGGCAACGCTCCTGTAGCTCTCGCAGTTATCCCTGTAGCTCTTGCTGCAGCTGCTGTAGTAGCTAAGAAGAGAGGCTAATCTCTTAACGAGATAAACCGAACTTCAGCGTAAGCTAAATAAGTTCAGCCGCCATCTGAGAAATCAGATGGCGGCTTTTTTATGCTATATGCCGAATTGACGAGATGTGTACTGTACCTGCTAAGGATATTTTTTATACAGATTGAATAATTTTAAGTACAAATATATGAGCAAAAAAATATACTAAAAGTAAATTTCGCCAATAACTTAAACGTTTTATTGTACGAAATTACCAAAAATGTACAAGCAAATTATATACAAAAATCTGCATAATGCCTTGACAAGACTTAGGCAAATTGTTATAATTATTATA
>CAMBJF010000128.1 GCA_945867875.1 uncultured Ruminococcus sp.
CTCGCTTTTCTGCTCAGAGAGCTTGTCGATCTGACTGTTTATTTTCTCGTTTTGCTTGTCCATTCTCGAAAGCAGGGGAGAAAGCTCATCGTATGTGTTGTTTTCGGCAGGGGAGTCAAGGTCAAGTGCGTTTATTGGACGGATTATTGACCGTGTGAGAGTTCCTGCGATAAACAGCGATATTACGAAAATAAGCAGTGCCGCAATAATAAGCCACAGCGTCATATGTCCCAGGAGACCGATAACGCTTTTGGTGGTGTTGGCGATTCGGATAATGCTGCCGTCACGGAGCTTTACCGCATAATAATATGTATGCTCCCCAAGTGTATCGGAGGCTCTCAGCGCCGTGCCCGTGCCGTTTTGTATGGCTTCGGCTATCTCGGGACGGTCAAGGTGATTTCCCATTTCCGAGACCTTTGAGAAATTATCGTAAAGCACAGTTCCGTCAGCGGCAACGAGGGTAATTCTGTTTTCGCTGTCCATACCCGCTGAGGAGATGTATTTCATAAAAGCGTCATTGTCCGTGAAGCTGTCCGCAGCCGATGAGACTATCTTCGCTTCATTCCGTATCTCAACTCTCAGCTCCTCGGTCATTGCGGTGTACATAACCCCCGTGATGCACACAAGTGACAGTATCAGCGCAATCAGCGAGCCTGTGAATATACTTAAAAATATTCGGTTTTTCATCTTCATTCTGTAATGCCGACCTTTCTTTCCGCTATCCGCAAATTTTATACCCGACACCACGGACAGTCTTGATTATCTCAGACCCTGCACCAAGCTTCTGACGGAGCGTTTTGATATGTACATCTACCGTTCTCGTCTCGCCTGCACAGTCGTAGCCCCAGATGCTTTCAAGGAGATTGTCACGGGTCAGCACGGCATTCCTGTTTTTCATAAGTATGCGGAGCAGCTCAAATTCCTTCAGCGTAAGCTCCGCAGGCACGCCGTTTACTGTGACAGTGTGGCGGCGGACATCAAGCTCAACACCGCCGCAGGAAAGTATATCTTCCCCTGCAAGACTTTCCGTGCGCTCCGCACGTCTGAGCACAGCCTTTATCCTTGCGATGAGCTCCATCATACCGAAGGGCTTTGAGATGTAGTCGTCAGCGCCGCAGTCAAGTCCTGTGACCTTATCGTATTCGGAGTTTTTCGCCGTTACCATAATCACGGGGAAATCATAGCCCCCACGTCTCAGGCGCTTCATTATCTCAATGCCGTCCTCGCCGGGGAGCATTATGTCAAGGAGCAAAAGCTGTGGGATATCCCCCGCAGAAAGGGCTTCAAAAAGCTTTTCGCCGTTTTCAAAGCCCCTTGCTTCAAAGCCTGTGGTCTTTAAGGTGTAGAGCACAAGCTCTCTTATGCTGCTGTCGTCCTCCGCATAGTATATCATTCATTCTGCCGTCCTTTCGTCGGGAGTCAATGTTATCAGAAATTTTCGTGCTCTCCCGTTATTGAAAATGCCACCCACTCGGCAATATTAGTGGCGTGGTCGCCGATACGTTCAAGGTATTTTGCTATCATAACGATGTCAAATACCGTCTCACCCAGCCCCGCATTTTCTGCGATCATATTTATTATATCACCTTTTATCTTGATAAACAAGCCGTCTACCTCATCATCTGCAAGAATTACGGATTTTGCACCCTCAATGTCCTGCTTTACGAATGCGTCAACGCTGGCTGTGACCATTTTTATGGCAGCCTCAGCCATATGAGCGATGTCAGTTCTGCACTGAGTTCCTGCCCTGTCTATCTCGCAGTATTTGATGAGATTGGCGATATCCGCCGCCTGATCGCCGATACGCTCCATATCGGTTATCATTTTAAGTGCCGAGGAAATGGTGCGGAGGTCTCTTGCCACAGGCTGCTGCTGGAGGATAAGCTTCATACAAAGTCCCTCGATGCTGCGCTCCATATGGTCTATCTCACGCTCGGTCTCCTTAACGCCCTCAACAAGCTTTGTGTCGTTATTGAGCAGTGCCTTTACCGCCATTGAAATTGCGGTCTCGCAGTCTGCGCCCATTTTTATGAGCTGTGTGTTCAGCTCTTCAAGCTGTAATTCAAATCTGTTTCTCATAGTGATCCCCTTTCACAAAATTAACCGAAACGACCTGTGATATAGTCCTCCGTGCGCTTGTCTGCGGGGGCGGAGAAGAGCTTTTCGGTCTCGTCATATTCAACAATTTCCCCAAGGAGGAAGAATGCAGTGCGGTCGGAAATTCTCGTTGCCTGCTGCATATTATGGGTAACTATGACGATGGTGTATTTTTCCTTGAGGCTTATTGCAAGGTCCTCGATCTTGTTTGTGGAAATGGGGTCAAGGGCAGATGTAGGCTCGTCCATAAGGAGCACATCGGGTTCAACGGCAAGGGCACGGGCGATGCAAAGTCTCTGCTGCTGACCGCCCGAAAGACCGAGAGCGCTTTTTTTCAGACGGTCTTTAAGCTCATTCCATATAGCTGCATCGGTGAGGGATTTTTCAACTATTTCATCAAGCTTTGCCTTGGAATGGATACCGTGAGTTCTGGGGCCGTAGGCAATGTTGTCGTAAACGCTCATAGGGAATGGATTGGGCTTCTGGAATACCATACCGACTTTTTTTCTGAGAAAATTCACGTCCATACCGTCGTAAATGTCCTCACCGTCAAGGAGCACCTTTCCGTCAATGACGCAGCCCTCAATGAGGTCGTTCATACGGTTAAGGCTTTTGAGCAGGGTGGATTTTCCGCATCCCGAGGGGCCGATGAAAGCAGTTATCTCGCCTGTGGGAATGTTTATGGACACATCTTTGAGTGCGTGAAATTTTCCGTAATGGAGATTTAAATGTTCAATTTCAAACTTATTCATCTGAGAGTTCCTTTCAGACATATTTTTATTATTTAGCGAGCTTTTTAGCGATAAATGATGACAGCATATTTATGAGCACCACGATTATGAGGAGCACAACTGCCGTTGCATATGACTGCTCTGCGGCAAGTCCCTCGTTCCACAGCGCATAGAGGTGAACTGCAAGGGTTCTGCCCGAGCCCATAAGGTTTTTGGGTATCTGAGCCACAGTGCCTGCGGTGAAGATAAGAGCGGCGGTTTCGCCTGCGATACGTCCGATAGCAAGGATAACGCCTGCAAGTATTCCCGGAACGGCGGAGGGGAGAACTACTGTGAAAACAGTTCTGAGCTTTCCTGCGCCGAGACCGAAGCTGCCCTCACGGTAGCTGTCGGGAACGCTTCTGAGAGCTTCCTCGGTGGTTCTCATAATAAGTGGGAGTATCATAATTGCAAGCGTCAGAGCGCCTGCAAGCATTGAATAGCCCCATTTGAGCTTTGTTACGAAAAGCAGATATCCGAAAAGTCCGTAAACGATAGAGGGAATGCCCGAAAGGGTCTCGGTGGTTATTCCCACAAGCGTCACCAGCTTGTTTCCTCTTTTTGCATACTCCGTGAGGTAAACTGCGGAGAAAACGCCGAGAGGAACGGCTATGAGCAGGGACACAAGGGTCATAACGATAGTGTTCACAAGTGCAGGGAACAGGGACATATTTTCGGTGTTGTATTCCGTTGCGAACAGGTCAAGGGACAGGTGAGGGATACCCTTGTAAAGAATGTATATAACGATGCTCAGAAGAGACAGGAGGGTTATTCCCGCCGCCAGCCATACAGCTCCCCCAAGGAGCACTGACTGTATCTTTGAGCCTGCCGATGCCTTTGAAGATGATGTTCTTTCGGCAGGAACAGCCGCAGCTGAAACGTCATTCATATGTGTTCCTCCTTATCAGTTGTTTGCGGTCTTTCTTTTGATGACCGAGAATGTGAGATTTATCAGCAGAATAAACACGAAAAGCACAACTGCCGTGGCAATGAGGGCTTCTCTGTGCAGGTCTGTGGCATAGCCCATTTCAAGGACGATGTTTGCGGTCATGGTTCTTACGCCCTGAGTGAGCTTTTCGGGGATAATAGCCTGATTTCCCGCAACCATTACCACCGCCATAGTTTCGCCCACAGCACGTCCGAGACCGAGGATAATTGCCGCAAGTATTCCCGACTTAGCCGCAGGGAGAACTGCGAAAAATACGCTTCTCTCGTGGCTTGCCCCAAGTCCCAGAGAGCCTTCGTAATAGCTTTCGGGAACGGCTCTTATGGCGCTTTCCGAAACGCCGATAATGGTGGGGAGTATCATTATTCCCAGCACCACAGATGCCGCCAGCATACTTGTTCCGCTGCCGCCGAAGAGCTTTCTGATGATGGGAACTATAACCATAAGTCCGAAGAAGCCGTAAACTACCGAGGGAATGCCCGCAAGCAGCTCAATGGCAGGCTTTGCCACCTTGTAAATTCCCTTGGGGCAGAACCTTGCCATAAAAACGGCGGTGAGAATGCCAATGGGAACGCCTATGAGCATAGCCCCTGCGGTAACGTAAAGGCTGCCGATTATCATAGGGAAGATGCCGTAAATGTCATTGGAGGGCTTCCAGCTTGTGCCGCCAAGGAATTTTCCAACGCCTATCTCGCCGATTGCAGGAATGCCGTTTGCGAAGAGAAACACGCATATGAGCACTACCGCCAGTATTGATATGCAGGCGGATAATGCGAAAACCACCTGCATCGCCTTTTCTTTAAAATTATTCATATTGTAAGACAAGCTCCTTTTCATTTGCAAAAAACCGCCCCGACGATATATCCCCGAGGCGGAATGAGCATTCAGAAGAAAATTTTAGTCAACAAGGCTCTCCCAGGTGGTGATATTGCCTGTGTAGATGTCCTTTACCTCATCAGCGGTGAGCTCGGCAACAGGGTTGTCATTGCTTACGATAACGGTGATGCCGTCCATTGCGATAACGGTGCCCAGAGCACCTTTTTCAATTTCGCTGTCTTTCAGCTCTCTTGAAGCCATACCGATGTCGCAGATCCCGTCAACAGCACTGTTAACGCCTGTGGTGGAGTCGCTCTGGTTTATTTCAACAGTAACATCGGGGTTAACTGCTGTGTATGCTTCCTTGAGCTTTTCCATAACAGGTGTAACGGAGGAGGAGCCTGCTACTGTAACAGTGCCGCTCTGCTTTGTTCCGGAATATGCAGGAGCATCGGAAACGGGGATATATTTCTCGCCTTCGATCACAGCCTGTCCGTCAGCGGACATAATGAAGTCGATGAAATCCTGTGCAAGAGGAGAGATGTTAGCGGTGGTAACGATATTGAAGGGACGGGAGATCTTATAAGTACCGTTCTTGATGTTGTCAACGGTAGCCTCTGCACCGTCGATGTCAAGAGCCTTTACAGTGTCATCGAGAGCACCGAGGGAGATGTATCCGATAGCGTATTCGTTCTGAGATACGCTTGTTTTCATAACACCTGTGCTCTGTGTGATAGCGGCGGTGTCGATGGTGTAGTCGATCTTCTCGCCTGCGTCATTCTTCTGCTCAACGCCGAAGAGCTCAACGAAAGCTCCTCTTGTTCCTGAGCCGTCCTCTCTGGAGATAACGGCGATATCGGAATCAGCCTTGAAATTGCTTGCTGCTGCGGCTGATGTATTGCCGCTGTTGTCAGCTGCCTGTGTGTCAGACGTTGTATCGGTCGCTGTGTTTCCGCAGGCTGCAAGTGCGCCTGTGAGTGCCATAGCTGCTGCGGCTGCAAGAATCTTCTTAACTGTGTTTTTCATAATGAAACTTCCTTTCATCGGACCCCTTGTCCGAATTCCTTTTCTTAATTTGATCGCTTCCTTTGCGGTATGTCTATATGATACACCCCCAATGTAAAATCCGAAATGTGAGTTATGTAAAATCGGGGTAAAATCGTAAAAGCGGGATATTCTGCATTAAGTATAATATGTAAAATGTAAAAAATATGCAAAAAAGCCGTGCACCCGAGGGTACACGGCTTGATATTACGCTGTTTATTCCTTATCCGTATCCATTACCGCACTAACGCAGTCCTCACAGGCTTTCACCTGATTTAAAAGTGAGGAAGCATATTCGGGATAATGCTCGGAAATGGAGTTGGTGGTTATCTGAACGCTCTGCATAGCGCCGTTTTTGGCGGCAGCCTCCGCATTCGCCTTTTTAAGCTCCATAGCGGCTAAAGTGTAGCCGTCGGCAGCGGGGGAATCCACGGTGAAAAAGCGGCGGTCATTTTTGGGGTTGGCGGAGTATATCACCCTGAAAATGCGGTACACCGCAAGGCTCAGATATCCTCTCACGCTCTTTTCGAGAGCGGCATCTTCAAGGGCATTGAGCATTGAGAAAATAAGTCTGCCTGAGTCAATTATCATCTTCTGGGACGCGGTAAGGTCGCCCTCGGTACGGGGAGCGGACTTTTCGGCGGAGCTGTCAGCCTTGCCCATAGGCTCGGCGCAGCGTCCAAGGAGATAGTCGCAGGACACATTATAATAGTCAGCAGTTTTGACGAGAAATTCGAGTCCGCATTCTCTTATGCCCTTTTCGTAGTGGGACAGGAGAGCCTGAGAAACTCCGAGGTCGGCGGCAGCCTGCTTTTGGCTGATATTGCGCTCCTTGCGGAGCAGGGTAATTATACGGGGAAAATCCGTATTCACAAAAGCACCTCCGCCCAAAAAAGATAGTTTTCCGTCAAGAGAAAATAACTCTACATAACGTAAATTATATAACATAACGTACAATTTGTAAAGGGCTTTTTCGTCAAAAGGTCATATATAAGTGTAAACTTTC
>CAMBJF010000129.1 GCA_945867875.1 uncultured Ruminococcus sp.
CCATAACCCCGATGGCGGACAGAGTTATCAAGATAAAGAACAGCAAGGTGGCAAAAATTTCCCTCAACCCCAATCCCACACCTGTTGAGAAGATAGAATGGTAGGTCGGCGGCTTATGAAGAATATGTTGTTGCAGAATACTTTCAGAAGTATAAAAAAAGCTCCGGGGCGCTTCGTGGCAATTGCCGCAATCATCGCCCTCAGCTGTGCTTTTTACTCGGGAGTAAAGGCTGCCAGCCCCGATATGAAAGCCTCTGCCTGGGAGTATTACGATAATCAGGCTCTTGCGGATATTCAAATAAAATCCACTCTCGGATTCAATGACGGCGACTGCGAAAAGCTTCTTGAAAATGATGAATTTTCAGCAGGCTATGCGGGATATTCCGCCGACCTTTTCACAGACTGTGAGCAGGGAAGTGCCGTAATAAAGGTAATGTCCTATTCCGAGGATTATCCGCTGAATAAGCTTTATCTCACTGAGGGCAGACTTCCTCAGAATTCCGGCGAATGTGTTGCCGATTCGCTGCCAAGGGATAAGGTGTCCTACAAAATAGGCGACAAGATAACATTTTATGCCGAGAATGCCGATGAAACTTCGGATTATCTCAATGTGACCGAATATACCGTTGTCGGTCTTGCCCAGTCACCCCTTTATGTAAACTATGAGCGTGGAGTTTCAACCATCGGCACAGGCAAGGTCAGCGCATTTGTTTATATCCCCGAAGAGGATTTTGCCCTTGATGCATACACCGACATTTATCTGACCGTGGGCAAAGCTCACGAAAGCGATGTTGCGCCCTTTTCGGATAAGTATGAAAATATAGTTTCCGAGGGGGAGTATCTTGCCGAAACGCTTGCAGACAGCTTCCTTTCAGAGCGTGAGCAGGCTGTCCGTGACAAGGCGGACGAATCTCTTTCGGAAGCAAAGGAAAAGCTCGCCGACGGCGAAAAGAAGCTTGATGACGGCAATGCAGAGTACAGCAAGGGCCTCAGGGACTATAACAGTGCCTATGACGAGATGAAAGCAAAGCGTGACGAGCTTGACTCCGCCAAAGCTGAATATGATGACGGCATTGCACAGCTTGATGAACAGCAGGCAAAATTACAGGAACTGTATGATACCTGCCCCCGAATCGACAATATCATCAAAAGCTATAACAATATTTATATGAAAGTGCTGCCCGAGGAGCTTCTGAGCGTTCTCAGGGACATTCAGCGTATTTACGATGACAATGATGTGGAAGCCTCCATATCCGATCTTTTGGCGGTATATATCATCACCGCCCCCGATCGTGACCCAACTTCAAAAGCAGCCGCAGAAGCTGCCATAACAGGAGCAAATGAGCAGGTCAGGGCAGCGTCGGAAGCGGCTCTTACTCAGATAAAAAATCAGCGCTGGGTCCTTGATGAATCCGCAAAGCAGTTTGAAGAAGCCGAAACAGCTCTCACTGATTACGAAAAAGAACTTGCGGACGCAAAGCACGATCTTGATGATGCCAAGAAACAGCTTGATGATGCACAGGCTCAGATAGACGAAGCAAACGGTGAGATAACCGATGCCGAAACTGACATTGAAGATATGCTGAACGACAAGAAATGGTACGTATGGAACAGGGGAGAATGGGATCCCGACTGTTCTTCCTATGGCAGTGATGCAGAAAGAGTTGACTCCATTGCCGCTGTGTTCCCCGTTTTCTTTATCGTTATAGCAGCCCTTGTATGCTGCACAACAATGTCCCGAATGGTTGAGGAGCAGAGGACAGAGGCGGGAACGATGAAGGCGCTGGGCTTCAGCTCAGGAGCTATCATTGGGCAGTATGTCCTTTATGCATCTCTTGCAAGCGTTATCGGAAGCGTTGTAGGCACAATAATAGGGTTCCCGCTTCTCCCCACGATAATTTTCCGATGCTACCGCACAATGTACAATATCCCGATATTTGAAGCGCCCTTCAAGCCCCTCTTTGCCCTCGGCTGCTGCGGCGTGGCACTTCTCTGCACAGGACTTTCGGCGGTATATACCTCCTGCGTTGAGCTTACATCTGTTCCCGCAGCGCTTATCCGTCCCAAGCCCCCAAAGAGCGGCAAAAGGATTTTGCTTGAAAATATAGGCTTTATCTGGAAGAGAATGAAGTTCACTTCCAAGGTGACATTCAGAAATCTCTTCCGCTACAAGAGCAGATTTTTTATGACCATAATCGGCATCGGCGGCAGTACGGCTCTTCTTCTCACAGGCTTTGCCCTGAAAGAAGCCATTTCCTGCATAGCCGACAAGCAGTATGACGAAATTTTCCTCTATGATTCCACTGCCATTCTGAATGACAAGGCTTCCGATGATGAGCTTGCCGAGATTGACAGCATCATTTCATCTGAAAGCGGCATAACCTCATCTATGAAAGCGATAATGGAAAACAAGGACGTTTTCGGAGAGGATAACAGCGTTAAGGCAACTGTTCTTGTACCTGATGATCCCGAAAAGCTCAGCGATTATGTTGTTGTAAGAAAGCGCTCCGACCACACTCCGCTTGTCCTTGAAGACGGCTCGATCATTATGACCGAAAAGCTGGCGCTCCTGCTTGATGTAAAGGCAGGGGATACTGTGTTCATCGAGGGTGCGGAATCACCGCTGAAAGTTGCAGGTATCGCTGAAAACTACACTTATCATTTTGTGTATATGACCAAGGCAACATACGATGAGACCTTTGGCGAAGCCGCTCCAAACAGCATACTTCTGAATCTTTCGCCCGATGCAGACAGCGATGAAATATCCTCCGAGCTTATTTCCTGCGATGGAGTTGTATCCGTTACCGTAAGTGCAAACGGCATAGGTAAGTTCAGAAAGCTTATTTCAAGTCTCGACCTTATAGTAGCGGTCATCGTTATGTTTGCAGGCGCTCTTGCGGTGGTAATACTTTACAACCTTGCGAACATCAACATCAACGAGCGTACCCGTGAGCTTGCTACAATTAAAGTCCTCGGCTTCTTTGACAACGAAGTTGGAGCGTATGTTTACAGAGAGAATACCGTTTCCACCATTATCGGAATTATCGTGGGACTATTCGTCGGCGTGTTCTTTGAACATTTCGTTATAGTACGGTCTGAGGTTGACGAAGTAATGTTCTCCCGTGATATTCCCTGGTTCTGCTACCTTATGGCGGCTGTGGCGATGATAGTTTTCACCGTCATAGTAAATGTTCTGCTTTACTTCAAGCTCAAAAAGATAGATATGGCTTCGTCGATGAAAGCTATTGAATAATAGGCAGAATCAACATAAAAAGAGACCGGCTATTGTACAATTTAGATATGTTATATATTGACATTTTCCGACAATTGTGATATCATAAATATTGGTTTG
This sequence comes from uncultured Ruminococcus sp., assembly GCA_945867875.1. Taxonomy (GTDB): domain Bacteria; phylum Bacillota; class Clostridia; order Oscillospirales; family Ruminococcaceae; genus Huintestinicola. The sequence continues at coordinate 3,353 of CAMBJF010000129.1, forward strand.
TTCGGCGGTGCTGAGTATCAGCTGCCGCCGATTATTTTTTGTTATGGAGGCTTTCAATATGTTGATAGCGGATTATGTCAGGATACTGAAAAAAGAATTTTCGGGGTACAACGGAAAGAAATTCGGCAAAGATGTCCTTGCGGGAATCACTGTTGCGGCAGTGGCTCTTCCCCTTGCTCTTGCATTCGGCGTAAGCTCAGGCGCAACAGCTGCTTCGGGACTTGTTACCGCAATAATCTCAGGACTTATCATTGGCGTGCTTTCGGGTGCGTCCTATCAGATAAGCGGACCCACGGGCGCAATGACCGCCATACTGGTCTCACTTGTGGCTCAGTACGGAATGCAGGGCGTATTTGTGGCAAGCCTTATGGCAGGCGTGATACTTCTCCTCTGCGGAATATTCAAGCTGGGCGGACTTGTTTCCTACCTGCCCTCGCCCGTAATAACAGGCTTTACAAGCGGTATCGCCATTATTATCGCCCTCGGTCAGATAGATAACCTTACAGGAATGAAATCCTCGGGACTTACCAATCTTGCAAAGATAGCAAGCTATTTCACCACTCCTCAGACCGTTAATTTCACATCTCTTATCATCGGTCTCTGCGTTATTGTGTTTATGTTTGTTTACCCCAAGAAGCTGGGTCAGTACTGCCCCGGTTCACTTGCAGCCATAATCATCGCAACTGCGGCAAATCTTATCTTCAAGTTTGATGTCAACACCGTCGGTGCGATCCCCAAAACAATTTTCCTTGATGACCGTCTTTCATTTGCTGAGTTTGATATGTCAAATATTAGCCACCTTATCGTTCCCGCAGTGTCCATTGCGGCTCTCGGACTTATCGAATCGCTCCTCTGCGGTGCTTCCGCAGGCAGAATGAAGAACGAGAAGCTCAATGCTGATGTTGAGCTTGTTGCACAGGGAATAGGCAATATCCTGCTGCCTTTCTTCGGCGGCGTTCCAGCAACAGCGGCTATCGCACGTACAAGCGTCGCTATCAAGAGCGGTGGCGAAACAAGGCTCACTTCCGTTATCCACGCAATCGTGCTTCTGCTTTCAATGTTCGTTCTCGGCGATGTAATGTCAAACATTCCTCTTTCGGCTCTTGCAGGCGTTCTTATCGTAACTGCATGGAGAATGAACGAGTGGAAAACCATCAAGTCCATTTTCAGCAAGAAGCTCAAAACAGCAATGTTCCAGTTTCTTATCACAATGGCTGCGACCGTTGTTTTCGACCTTACAAAGGCTATCCTTATCGGCGTTGTTTTCTCCCTTATTATGTTCGTTGTAAAGGTTTCGGATATGCAGGTAACTGTTGCAGATGTTGACCCCGAAAAGCTTGATATGGACAACGTTGACCCCGAAAAGCTCAAATTCACAAGCGTTGTTTACATCACAGGCCCTCTCTATTTCGGAACCTGCGCAAAGCTGGAGGATAAGGTATCATCTCTCGGCGACAGCTATAACATCATTTTCTCCATGCGTGGAGTTACCGTTGCGGACATTTCGGGAATCGAAGCACTCCACGAATACTGCGAGAGACTTATCTCACAGGGCAGAATGGTTTACTTCTCCTGCGTACAGCCCTCTGTAATGGACCTTTTCGAGCGCACAGGACTTAAGGAAGACCGTTTCAAGCACAATATGTTCTTCTGGAGCACAGACAAGGTTTTCGAGCATATTTCAAATCTTTGATGCATACATAGAAAATGCGGCAGCTGCGATATTTTCACAGCTGCCGCTATTTTTATTTGTTGTTCTTGTCAAAGAATAATACGTAAACCATTCCGCCTATCACTGTCAGACACATAAGGCTGACAAGTATTTTCAGAACAAGGGGAACTTTTTGTGAGCTGTCTTTTTCAGCAGAGATGTCAGAAACATCTTCACTTTCATTATTGCTTTCAGAAACATAGCTTTCGGAATTTATTTCAGTTTCGGAACTCATTTCTTCATAAGACGTGTCCGTGTGATTTTCATAATCGGTGAGGTCGGGAACTGTTTCATCGGAGGGCTCAACGGGAACATTATCAAAATTTTCCTCGGAAACAGTTTCTGTTGCCGTTCCTTCTGCGATTTCCTCTGCAGAGACATCTGACGATACATCAGAATTTTCGGGGTCATCAAGTACAATGTCTTCGGGGGCTGTGCTCCATACGCTTTCGCTGATGTCGCTGTCCTCGGGGGTCTGAGCCCTTAACACCAGCATATACACACTTAAGGTATCAGCTGTGAAAGATATCTTATTATCCTCATTTTCAAAGTTTTCAATGTCAGTTTCGTATATCGAAGCGTCAGAACTGTCAATTGCATAGACATTTTCAAGTTCGTATGTAAATTCGTCAGAATTCAGCTCTATCTCAAAGCCTTTTGTGTTCACCATCTGCTTGTTTGTCACTATGATCCTCAAAACATCTGGCTCATCGCTGTCAACTGCGGCATAAACCGAGCTCATAGTGTCGTTTCCGTTGTCTGCATAAACAAGATGATCGCCAAAGCCGCTGCCATTGCCATCATAATTTGTAAAAAGATTGAGCGCGGCTTTCTGGAAAGGATAATCCTCCGTCTGCGGCGAAAGGCAGGCAAGGTAAACTTCCTGTGATGCAAAGGTTCCCAGTGCGTCTGTTTCGGCAATAGCACCGCTCATATTTCCGCCGCCGCCGAAATCATACTCGGAGAATGACAGCCTTGTTTTGGGGTAATTCATTCGGATAGATGCCTGAAGCGTCGGAATAACAGGGGTAAACTGCTTATACATCATCACAACATTTGAAGCTTCTGTATAATCCGAATCCCACAGCGTCCTTACCGCCTGCATTCTGAATGCATTGGAAAATTCATCATTTCCTGTCAGAACGTCCACACCGAGAGGAGTTTGGGCCTCCGTATAATAATGAACATCAAGCACATCAAGAAGACGATAGCCCGCTTCGGCGCTTTTTGCCCTCATTCCGCTGAGATAATAGTCAATGAACCAAGAATATTCATTCTGAGGATCGGCAGCACGTCCCGACCTGTTTCCAAGGTCGATGCAGCCTTTAAGTCCGCTAAGAGATGGTCCAAATACAAAAGCGTTGCTGTCAATTGCCTTGACTGCATTTGCAAGCTCGGCTGATTTTTCCACAAGCTCTGTAAATGTAACAGGCTCCTGATCTATAACAGGAAAATTCTCAGACCATTTATCCGGTTCGCTGTCAAGGAAATAGCCGTTGATGCCGCCTTCCGATGACGAACCAAAGCGATTTACGATAAAACTTACGTATTCATCAATATAAACCTGTCTCTTATACACATCTCCGAGCCCAC
>CAMBJF010000130.1 GCA_945867875.1 uncultured Ruminococcus sp.
ATTTTTTCGCATAAAACACATCAGTGAATATTTCAGATTTATTATAACATAAATTTTCAGCTTTGCCAATAGGTAAAACACATTTTTTCATATTTTTAACATTTATTTTCCGACAAACCCCATCTGTCCCGATTTTGATACAGCACAAATGTTATAATAATATCAGAAAACAGGAAAGGAAAATGATAAAATGAAAAAATACGCTTTAATTCTCAGAGAATATCCTGCCGCAGCCGTAATGTGCCTTGCCGCCGACATTTTCTTCACAGTAAAATATGCCTCCGAATCATCGGTATCCGACCCCAAGCCCATTGCCTATTTCATAGCCCTTTACGGAACTATTATGGCGGTGCTCATATTCACCTTGGGCTGGGAAAAGGCAAAGTGCGCAGCCGAAAAGAAGCTTGAAGAGCGCCGCAGATACAAGCGGAGACAGGCTATAAGCTCCCTTTATTCCAAAGAATTTTACGGCATAACCGAAAAGTGATTTATCTGAACATATTGTTTCTTATTTCCTTTGCGGCATATCTGCCTTCAAGGGTCTGACCGGGAACATCGGGGTGAAGTCCGTCACGGAGATACTTGCCTGTGCCGCCAATGACCTCGAATTTCTCGCATATGCCGCAGTTGTGGAAGCAGTCGATGACCTGAGCGGACATTCCGCCTGCAACCTTTTTCAGCACCTCAATGGTCTTTTCGATTTTTTTGTTGTGCTCGGGAGTTGCGGTCTGTATAGGTGTGAGGACGAATACCCTGCAAAGGGGAAATTCCTCCATAATGCGCTGAATGCACCATCTTGCAGCGCCTGCTTCGGTAAACAGGTCAACGCTCTCGTTGCCCTCAAGCTCCTTGCCCTCAAGAGCCTTATCGGGGTCTCCGAGACAGTCAAGAGCATCATTTGTGCCCATTGCAAAGGCAAATACATCGGGAACGGGATATTCGCCGCTTTTTACCTCTTCGATAAATCTCTGAGTGTGAACAACAGCGCAGTTATTTGCACGCTTCTGGAGCTCGTTTAAGTCATCAGTCTCCTCCCAGCCGTCGCTTATTCCCGCAAAATCGGGAGCTGTGAAGTCCTGAGTGGTAACACTTCCTGCGGCAGTGGTGATAGTTCTCTTGTACCACACGGAGCTGCCGATGCCCACATTGTGATGTGAAGCCATTCCAAGCTCCTTGAAAACGTGATATGACCACTGTTCGCCTGCGGTGATGCTGTCGCCGTCAACGCCGAAATTAAGCTGTGAAAAGTCCATAATCATAAGTATCCTTTCAATATATATTCATACGGATCGACCGTATATTTATCAGTTATCGTTATTTCTGATATACGCAAAGCCTGCGTCAAAAAGGGCAATGGTGTCATTCCAGCGAACAGCCGCATTTTCACTTCCCAGCGTCACGATAATAAGCTCGTGACCGAAGCGCTCTGCCGTTGCCACAACGCAGTGACCCGAATAATCGGTCATACCCGTTTTGAGACCCGTTGCATAAGGATAATAGTAATCATTATCGGGCTGGATAAGCTTGTTGGAATTGTTCCAGTAAATGTATTCGCCCGTGAGAAACTCCACTTCACGGTAAGTCTTTTTGCCCGAAGCGGCAATTTCGGGGAAATTCTCGGAATAAAGGGTCATTCGGAGAAGATCCATAGCCGTGGTGTAGTGGTTATCGTCGTGGAAGCCGTCGGGACAGGTAAAGTTCGTGTTCTTGCAGCCTATCTCCTTTATTTTCTCGTTCATCGTGTTAATGAACACGTTCACCGCCTCATCAGCGGGGAGATCGTCCTTGCCTGCTATTATCCTGCCCGTAACAGCTGCCGCACAGTATGATGCGTCATTGCCCGAGGGGAGCATAATAGCGTCAAGTATCATATCCCTGTCAAGCTCGCTGCCGACATTCAGATACGCAAGGCTGGAACCGGGCTGAACAAGCTTCTGTTCATCGCCTGCTTTAAATATGGTGTCCTTGTCGGTATATTCCATCATCATCGCAGCAGTCATTATCTTTGTTGTGCTTGCGGGATATGCCTTTTCATCGGCATTCTTTGAATAAAGCACCTGTCTGCCCTGAACATCATACATCACGCAGTAAGGCGTCTGGATTATCATATCGATGGGATAGCTGTCTTTCTGCTCAAAAATCTCATTTTCGACCTTTAGCTCTTCCTGACGCTTTTGATCTTCATATTCGCTTTGGGAGGGGAGCGCCTGCAAAACTGTATATCCCGAAGCGTCAACGGTAAGCTCGGTAACGGTCTTTATTTGTGTAAGAACAGAAACGAGCAGCCATATTCCGCCTGCAAGGATAATAAGTATCAAAAGAAGGGTAAGTCTTGCTTTTAACACCCTTCGTCTTTTCGCCAGCTGTGCACTGCTTGGACTGCCTTGTCCCTTTTTATTCATCAAGTCATTTCCTTTCAAAAAATGCCGTATTTTTTCTACATATATATAATATAATACCATACATATGCATTACAGCGCAATAGGCAATTTTACTAAATTTAGATATGTATGTCAAAATAAAGGAAAAGACCGCTGCGGGGCATTAAACCCACAGCGGCCTTATGTCAGTCAGAATTGATCAGGAAAGGGAAGAAATGTAATCGTTGATGGACTTTTCAGCATCGGAAGCGTTCTGACCAATGATGAAATATGCATAATCGCCGTTTGTTCCCACGATAGAAGAAGCAGCAAGCTCCTGATCCTCAGGGTACCAAGCATCTGTCTCAATAGCTTTTTTCTGCCTTGCTTCAAGGTCAGCCTCAGCGGAAGCGACATCATCAGACTTGATAATGATGATCTCACTCATAATTGCGCTTATGGGGCACTGCATAACGATGAACTCATCATAGTTTGCAGGGTCGAGGAGGAAAAATTCCTTAAGGATAACCTCGTCTGTAATTTCGGACATTGTGGGCCATTCGCTCTCTGAAAGAGCCTTTTCAACAGCGGGATAAAGGGGATTTTCGGAAGTCTCCTCGTCAGCGGCGGGAGCTTCCTCGTCTGAATCTCCTGCATCGGGATCAACGCCGAAAGCGTCATCAATAAGACCGTCATCGGGAACAGCTTCATCAGCGCCCTCAATGCTCTCGCTTTCATCGGGGAGAATATCCTCTTCTGTGTCTGAGGTCTCTTCGGCAGAGGTCTCGGACTCGGAAACGGAAGCCTCGGGAGCAGATGTATCTGCGGCATCGGAGCCGTTGTTTCCGCAGGCAGCAAATGTCATTGTCAGTGCAAGCAGTGCAGTAAGCATTGCAATCTTTCTTTTCATTTTAAAGTTCCTTTCATTGCATAAGTGATAAGTTGCATTATGAAATGTCGCAGGGCGTTTCATAATGTCATAGATGATTATATCAGATATTCCGAAATAATCAAGACCGCTTTGCCAAAATTGATTATTTAGTCATAATTTGTAACCGTGGCGTTATTTTTGCGGCAGAAACAGGAAAGACGAAGCGGGATATGCTCCGTCTTTTGTCATTAATTTGATATTGAAACGGATTCAATAAACTGGTCAAAAGCAGCAGCGGCTTCCTCAGCACTGTCCTCCTTTGCCTCGCAGATGATGTAGAAAACATCTTCATCGGAATAGAAATAGTACACACGGTCAACATAAACACCGTTAACTTCCTTGTCCTCGGAAAGGACGTAGTTTCCGTCATCGCCTGTTACATATTCGCCGTCAGCATCGGTAACGGGTGGGAAAATGTAAGATGTAACGGTGTAATCGTATCTGATAGCGTCAAAGCCTGCAACGGTAGTCTTGATAGGGTCGGAAAATTCCGTATCAGCCTGATAAAGCATATTATTTACCTTTATAGAAGCACAGCCAGAATCCGCAAAAACGTCAAGGTCCTGAAATTCTTCCTTGTAGTTCTGAGCCTTTACAACGATTCCGCCGTAAGGAGATGAATACTGCTTTCCGTCAGCGCCGTCGGCAATGGTCTCAAAGCCCTCGGGAGGAGTGCAGCTCAGCTTGTAGATAGCAAGGTCAGCTTCATTTTCAACGGCCTTACCTGTGTAAATGCTTACTGTTTCGGCGTCATCTTCGGCAATAGCTTCAGTTTCGGCAGTGGAGAAATCGGGCTTTGCAGCAGTGGTCTCGGAGGTCTCTGTGCCCTCATTGTTCTTTCCGCAGCCTGTGAGGATAAGGCACACAGCCGCAGCAGCGGCAAGTGCTTTTTTGAGATTATACATAAATATTGTACTTCCTTTCAATTGTTTTGTTTATGTTTATATTTTATACGGCGGGTCGATGCCTAAACGTGAAAGATATGCACTTTCATCGGAAAAACGATCTCTGCCGTAGATTGTCATAGGCGAATGGAGTCCGTCGGACATCGGAGCTTCCGACATAGGCATATCAATAGTCACCGAGGAAAGGTCTGCATTATCGGTGCGTGAAATGCGGCAGTCAAAACAGCTTGCAAGCAGTGCTTCAAGCTCGCTTTCGGGGGAGTAGTTCTCAGGTCTTGAAACAGATTCATCGGAAAGCTCCGATGGAATACCCAGAATATGACCGCAGGTGAGCACTATTTTCATTCTGTCGGCGCCGTTTCTGAAAAGCCGTATGCCGATAGCTTCGATATGCCGCTCGCCTTTCATAGCCTTTACCGCAAAGTCCGTCAGAAACAGCGTCATAGCACGCATATCAGCCTTTGCGAACATTCCCGCAGAAATGTTTGCGTTTATCTGCACATTATGCCTTGAAAAAATATCCGAAAGCCGTTCCGAAAACTGTGTCAGTGCCTTTGAAACGCTCGTGGGAGCATATCCGCCGGGCGGTGTGTTTTTCAGCTGCATTATTTCCTCGGGAATGAGAAATTCCGACATAAGGGTGAGCATAGAGCTGTTTATAATGTTGAGGAGTTTTGCGGCTGGTTCGGTGTTATAAAGCTCAAACAGGTCATCAGATGCGGCGGCAACCTTTGATACGGCGTGCCGCACGGCAGCATTCAGCACCTCAAAGCAGTCATCTGAAAATGAAGCTGCGGGAGTGATGTTTATAAGAAATGCATTGTTAGCAAAAGGGGAGATGTATGCCTTAAAAAGCTTTCCGCCGCAGCATACATATTTTTCCGCAGAGCTACCGCAGTCCGAAATGATCTCAGGACTTATCTCAGCAGCAAAGGGCTCAAACGCCTTGTTTGCGTAAATAATACCGCTTTTGTCCATAACCGCAGAGGGGAGAGGAGAGCTGTCAAACACACGGCAAAGCTCCTCAGGAACCATATCCGTATTCAGCATTCTCACCCCTTTAGAACTTATTATTTCATTATATTACAGAGTATATCACAAATCAATCCGCAAACTAACTAAGAATAAGAAACTTTTATTTGACCTATTTGTAAATAAATAAGATTTTGTGTATAATAAGTGTACAATAGAAGTGAAAAAGGGGATAGCGGGTGAATTGAAAGCGCCTGCCGCCGTGAGATTTTTGAAATCCTGCTAAAAATTGCACAAAAAGTATTTTTTTTTGAAAAAACACTTGCCAAAATCGCAAAAATAGTATATTATTAAAATGTACGGCAGATTACTAAACAGTAATTGCCAGACTGACCGTTAATGTTTTAACAGTTTATCGGTCGGAAGATAAATAATTCTTTAGGAGGAATTTTATCATGTCAGTAAAAGTTGCAATCAATGGTTTCGGCAGAATCGGCCGTCTCGCATTCCGTCAGATGTTCGGCGCTGAGGGCTACGAGGTAGTTGCTATCAACGACCTTACCAAGCCTTCTATGCTCGCTCACCTTCTCAAGTACGATACCGCTCAGGGCGGCTACTGCGGCAGAATCGGCGAGAACCTTCACACTGTATCCGCTGATGATGAGGCTGGTACAATCACCGTTGACGGCAAGACCCTCAAGATCTACGCTAAGGCAAACGCTGCTGAGCTTCCTTGGGGTGAGATCGGCGTTGACGTTGTTCTCGAGTGCACAGGCTTCTATGTATCCAAGGCTAAGTCCCAGGCTCACATTGATGCAGGCGCTAAGAAGGTTGTTATCTCTGCTCCCGCAGGCAACGATCTCCCCACTATTGTTTACAATGTAAACCACAAGACTCTTACTAAGGATGATACTATCATCTCCGCTGCTTCCTGCACAACTAACTGCCTCGCTCCTATGGCTAAGGCTCTTAACGACTACGCTCCTATCGCTTCCGGTATCATGAGCACAATCCACGCTTACACCGGCGATCAGATGATCCTTGATGGTCCTCACAGAAAGGGCGACCTCAGAAGAGCAAGAGCAGGTGCTGCTAACATCGTTCCTAACTCCACCGGTGCTGCTAAGGCAATCGGTCTCGTAATCCCTGAGCTCAACGGCAAGCTCATCGGTTCCGCTCAGAGAGTTCCTACTCCTACAGGTTCCACAACTATCCTCACAGCTGTTGTTAAGGCTAAGGACGTTACCAAGGAAGGCATCAACGCTGCTATGAAGGCTGCTGCTACTGAGTCCTTCGGTTACAACGAGGAGCAGATCGTTTCTTCCGATATCATCGGTATGAAGTTCGGTTCTCTCTTCGATGCTACTCAGACAATGGTTTCCAAGATCGATGATGACACATATCAGGTACAGGTTGTTTCCTGGTACGACCTGTCTCTTATACACATCTGACGCTGCCGACGATATACAGTGTGTAGATCTC
>CAMBJF010000131.1 GCA_945867875.1 uncultured Ruminococcus sp.
CACACTGCATATCGTCGGCAGCGTCAGATGTGTATAAGAGACAGGTATTATGACGGGAAATTCTACGTTTTCTCGGATTCGCTCCTCTACATCTGCACCTCCGACGGCGAGATCGAAAAAACCGTGAGCCTTGGTGCGATGATAGAGATAACAGGGGGCGATATCTGCGATGCGGAGGATTCCGACAGCAGCTTTACTGCGGCAAAGGTCAGCGTTAAAAAGCTGTTTCCATTCGGAAAATCCGACCTTTTTGCGGCAATAACTGTCGAGGGCAATTCCTACATTATGCACAAGGACGAGGACGATTTTGTAAGCTTTGAAAAGACCTATGAGAATATCATAGATGTGTGCGTTTTCGGGAATTTTGCCTATTATCTCTGCAAGCTCTCCGAGGGATACGGCATAATAAAAACTGAGATAAAGCGGAAAAACTGCGAGACTGCGGGAAAATATCAGCTCTGCGGCGAGGACAGAAAGCCTGTGAAGATTTTTTCCGTCAGCTGTGGCATCGGCATAATGTACGAGGACGGTGGCGTTAAATTCCTGCTTCCCGAAATATCCTCCGAGCGTGCAAGAGAGCGTTCGAGAAGAGGCCTTTCCGCACTGAACGGTGTTTTCGATGGGGTAAATGTCCGGGACATTTTCTCATTCTCCGATGACTGCGGATATGTTTCCGAGGGAAAAGTTTACATTGTCAAAACAGAGTGAAAAGCCTATTGACAACTGCCGCAAATAATGCTATGATATCCGTATATTAATATAAATAAGGGAAAAGTGAAATGGAAGAGATAAAAGAAAAGCAGACAGATGACTACACCATTGACAGCGAGACATCAGACCTTATCTCCGCAGCCATTGCGGGAAAAAAACAGGCGGCGGCAAAGGCTAAGTCCGACCATAAGAAAAAAATAATCATTATAAGCTGCGTTGCGGGAATTGCGGCAGTGGCGGCTGTGTATTTCGGCGGCTGGGCGGCTTCAATGGGCAAGTTTCTTTCAAATACATACATAAACGGCGTTGATGTCAGCAAGATGAATGTTTCCGAGGCGGCTGCGGCTGTTCAGTCCGAGTTCGTTCCAGAGGGAATAACCGTTATTGAGCGAAACGGCGATGAGGTGGTTTTCAGTCCCTCGGATTTTGACTATACATATGATGTTTTCGGCGAGGTAAGCAAAATTTACCGCAGTGTCAAGCACGGCGGCTGGCTGGGAGCGATTTTCAAGGAAACCTATTACGATACCGAAGCCAAGCCCTCCTATGACGAAACGAAGCTCAAAAGGCTTATCACCCGAACAAGCTGGGGCAGTACCCCCACCGAAAATGCGGAGCTTGTTCACGGCGACAACGGATATTATATCAAAAAGGAAGTCTACGGCGACAAGCCCGATGAAACAAAGCTTGCGGAATATGTGCTTTCCGAAGCGGCAAATGGCAATTTCACCATTGACATTGAAAAGGGCGGCTGTTACGAAGACCCCACCGTTTTTGCCGCAGACCTTGAGGGCAAGCTTGATGATCTTAACAACAAATTTAACTATGTCATAACCTATGATTTCGGCTACACCACCGAAGAGCTTACAGGCGCAATGGTTTATGACTGGATGGAGGACGGCGGCGTTCTCGATAAGAGCAAGGCGGAAAAATATGTTGATTCCCTTGCTGAAAAATACGACACCTTTATGACCGCCCGAAAGTTCCGGACCACAAACAGGGGCGTTATCACAATGAGCCAGGGACGCTATTCCACAGGTCAGTACGGCTGGTGGACTGACAAGGAAAAGACCCTTGCCCAGCTCCTTGAATATATCGACAAGGGCGAATCCGTGACTGTCGAGCCTGTTTATGTGAGACTTGACACGGGCTATACATACCGTGGCTTTGACTCTGCCCGCTCTGCCGAGGGGGATATCGGAAACACTTACATCGAGGTGGACCTTTCCGCCCAGCATATGTGGTATTACGAAAACGGGGAGATAAAGTTCGAGACCGACCAGATAGTTTCGGGCAAGGCAAGCGACCCCAAGCGAAAGACCCCTGAGGGCGTTTACAGCGTTTACACCAAGAACACCAACTACACTATGGTGGCGGCAGACGGCTCATACACCGCAAGATGTGCATATTTTCTCCGAATAAGCTTTGAGGGCATCGGCTTCCACGACCTGAGCCGCTCGGCGTATGGCGGAAATATTTATCTCACAAACGGCTCCCACGGCTGCATTAATATGAAGTATGATGAAGTGAAAAAGCTTTACGAAATAGTGGAGCGTGGCACGCCCGTTATAATGTATTATTAAAACAAAGAGCCGCAGGAAATTTCCTGCGGCTTGATTTATTTCTGAACGTATTCCTTTGTAAGCTCTTCCCAGTTGTCAAGAGCCACCTGCGCTATTTTCGGGTCATACATAATTCCGATGTTCTTTTCAATTTCGCTTTTAACCACATCAAGAGGCAGTGCTTTTCGGTACGCCCTTGCGGAAGCCATTGCGTCAATTGAGTCGCACACGGCGATTATCCTTGCGCCTATGGGAATTTCCGTGCCCTTTGCGCCGAAAGGATATCCCTTGCCGTCCCAGCGCTCGTGATGATGAAGGATTATGGCGGCGATACGGGAAAAATGAGAGGATTTTGAAAGAATGTCCGCACCAATTTCAGGGTGCTTTTTCATCAGCGCCCATTCCTCGTCATTAAGTTTCCCCGGCTTTAACAGAACACGGTCGGGCACGCCTATCTTTCCGATATCGTGAAGATGTCCCGAAATATGTATCTCCTGAGTTTCCTCATGGGATATGCCAAGCTTTCCGCAGAGGAAGCACGCCATATCGCTGACCCGTCTGGAGTGATTTCCCGTGTACGGGTCACGGGCATCAAGGGCGGAGGTTATGCACTCCACCATTTCGTGGTATTCAAAATTGACCTCGCAGTCACAGTTCATTTTTATGTCCTTTCTGTTTGGCTGAATTAGCTTTGCTTTTCAAGCAGATGTTCGGAAAGACGGTTGACGGTCTTTTCCGAAGCGTGGATAACTATTTTTACCGAGTCCTCGTCAGCGGTCTTTTCGTCCAGTCCGAGAACATTTTCAAGAAAATTTCGTATTATAACGCAGCTTGTGTAAATAGAGTTGGCTGCCTTTATGCCGTTTTCGGTAAGCCCTATCTGACCGTAATGCTCCTTCCGGATATAGCCGCACTCGCAGAGCTTTGCCGCCATTGAAGCGGTGCTCGCCTTGCTCACTCCCATAAGCTTTGCCACCTCGGAGGAGCGCACCTCGCTGCCGTTCTGACCCAGATTGTAAATGGCGAAGAGATATTTTTTCTGAGAATATGTCAGTTCGTTCATTTTTTATGATACATTCCTTTCACGGAGTTTTATTCTGCTTTATTCAAAATGTTGCCGCCTGCTAACCTATGTTCATATCTATATGGTTAGTTTCTGCTAACATTATTTTACTCTATTTTCCCTCCATTGTCAAGGGATATTTCCGATTATGGACGCATATAAAAATTATTTGTAGCTTTGCACATAATTTTGGTTAGCAAAGAGTAACTGTTTGTTAAAAAGAAAATTGACGGCAGAAAAATCCACCGTCAAAATATTATATTATCTTCATTTCCCTTGCCATCATAACAGCCTCGGTCTTGTTTTTAGCCCCAAGCCTGCGGTAAATTTCCTTTATCCTTGACCGCAGCGTCTCGAAGTTCATATTCAGCTCATCGGCAGCCTTCTGCACCGACAGCCCCTCCGCAAGGCAGGCAAGAATGCGTATATCCATAGGCTGGAGCTCGGGAGCGGCTTTCCTGCTGCTTTTGAGATACAGCGGATATCGCCGTGCCACTCTGCCCGTTTCGCTTTTTGCCCGCTCAAACCATTTGCTGTCAATGTTCTTATTCTGTGTGCACCTGTCGCTGCATTCTCTCAGAAGCTCCGAAACAGCCGCACCCTCAAGGGATAAAATGGGAATGAAGCTGTAGCTGCATATCTCTTCAAGAGTGGCAATAAATCCGTCCTGCCAGTCCGCACCCGTTCGGTATTTCACGATAGCCGAAAGAATGCCCAGTTCCATATGAATGTACTTCCTGTCGCAGTGATCTGCGTAATAATTCATCGACTCAATAAGGGAATATGCCCTGTCATAGCTCCCTGCCGCAATGAAGCAGCGTATCTTGGTAAGATATCTGTATCTCTCGAATGCAATGAAATCCATATTTTCATCGGGAGCGGTTTTCAGCCATTCTTTCACAGCATCGCTGTCACCCTCGATAAGTGCAATGCGGCATTTCATAGCGTCTATCACGGGATATAACCGCCTCAGCCCCTCATTTTTTGCAGTTTTCTCAAAGGACAAAAGCATTTCCTTGGCGTTGTCGAGGTCTCCGAGGGATATGTACTGCCGTATCAGCGTGCCCGTTGCCGCAAAGCACAGCTCTGTTTTGCCCCCTGCCGCCGCTTCTATCTTCGCCTTTGACACAAGTGAGATTATCTCGTAAGGGTCGCCGCCCTTTTCAAAAAAACTCTCCGCAAGTGCGGCATTAACAAGCCCCTTGCCGTATTTTCCGAGGAATACCGACACAAGCTTTCCCGCAGAAGCCGCAATTTCCCTGTCGTGCCTGCTCCAGTCGCAGAAATCCTTGCCGCCGTTCATAAGCGAGGGCTGATTGCTTGTCACGGAAAATTCGGGGAAGGGGATAGACTTGTCCGTCAAAAATGCATAGCAGCCCTTGATAAGCTCCAGTATATTCACGCTTCCACGTCCGGGGAGGGCAATGTCAAGATAAACCAGCTGGCAGGCAGCCTCACGCTTTCCTGCACCCTTTGCATTGTCACGGTACTCCGCAAGCTTTTTGTACCAGTATTCGCTTTTCTCAAAATCCATTCGCATCGAGTAAAGCATCGACATTGCGGACATAAGGTAAACATTTCCCGAAATGTCCGCATCGGAAAGCATAAAATAATATTTCTGCATCTCAATGTAATAGCCCGACTCGGGATTTTTTCGGGAGTTTCGGATAAGAAGCTCCTTTATCCGTTCAGCACCGCCATATTTTGCATAAAGGCTCAGAGCCTTGTCATCTTCGTTTCGGCTCTCGTAATATCCGCCTGCAAGAATTGCATAGCTGTGGAGCTCGCTTGCGGAAAACACCTTTACAGCCTTTCGCCGCAGCGCCTTTATCATATGCGGGCGCAGGGCATATACATTATCCTTTTTGTCGATAAAATTACCCACGTCCATAGTCTGCTCAATTAGCCTCAGCACAGAGGAATTTCCCGTGAGCATTACCGCAAGCTGCTCCGTAAAATCATCGACTATGGATATTTTCAGCAGAAAATCCACAAGCTCCGAGTTCATTTCCGAAATAACGTTGTTTTCAAGATAGCTCTGAAACATAACGCTGTTTTCATCGTAAAGGTCATTGCCCACTTTTTTCCCCGAAAGCAGCTGCTGGGCGGTGTATTTTATGCCGTAGAGGTTGCCCTCACTTGTTTTCCTGAGGAATTTCAGCTCATCTTCCGTGAGGACAAGTCCCTCCGAGCGCATATATTTGTCAATGCCCTCTTCCGTGAGAGCAAGGTCATCTTCCGTGATAAGGAGCATATTTTCGGTGATGAAGGTGTCAAAAAGCCAGCTCGGCATACGGCTCCTGCCCGAAATTATCACCCACAGGTCTTTGCGTGAGCATAGAGCTTTGATGCTGTTTCTCAGCTCGGGACTGTCCACAGCGTTTACATTATCTATCACAACGGCAGATGTGGTTCCGTTTTGCGGAACAGCCGAAAGATCACAGCTGTTGTGGCGGCAGGGAATGTAGATATATTTTTCGTTTTTGAAAAACTGTTTTATAAGCTCTGTCTTTCCAAAGCCTGTTGCGCCGAAAATGTAAATATCGTGTCGGAGAAGCTTTGCGGCTTCAAGCTTTTTGAAAGCCGCCGCAGGTTTTACATATACGCTCATTCTGCACATCACCCCATTTTATTATACAATATTTTGAAAGCCTTGTCATCACCTTTTCGGGAGAAAAATAGGGGTATCTGTCAAACTATATGGTTACAGATACCCCCTGACAGGAAATTGCCTGCCCCTTAATATTATTCGCTGTAATAAATATCCTCGCCGTCAACGGTGAAGTTTACGAAATCGGTAATAAAATAATTACCGTAAATATCGTCGATGTTGAAGCCGTAAAGATATTCCCCGTCATAGAGCATATCGAAGTAAATTTCAGGCTCGCCGTCAAATATGTATTCACTGCCGTAATAATAGCTCTCATCATCGCTGTTTACGGCATATGAGTAATATATAGGCGTTATGGAGTCGCCCTCGGACAGCTCATATACAGTTCTTGCCGCCATACCGTTCTCGTCGATGCCGTCCCATACCCCGTCAATGGTGACATAGCCGTTTTCGTAATCGTGAGTTATTCGGAGGTTGGTCTCCTCGCCGTTAATTATAACGGGGGAGGTGTAAATGTCATATCCGTCATACTCGCCAACGATGTACACCGCAAGGGGCTGACCGTCGGGGAGGGAGAACCAGTAGCCGTCAAAATTATCGGTGAACACGCCTGTTTCCCAGTCATCTATTATATTTATTCTTATTCCCATTTCAATTATATCCTCCATATCGTCGGACAGCATATAAACG
>CAMBJF010000132.1 GCA_945867875.1 uncultured Ruminococcus sp.
GCTTTGCATTTATCACTGCATCGTTAACAGCCGCATTGTTAATCTCGCAGCCATAGACCTTTTTAGCCTTGTCCGCAGCGATAAGGCTCATTGCACCGATGCCGCAGTATGCGTCGATGACAGTTTCCTTTCCCGTGAGCTTTGCAGACCTGACGGCAAGCTCGTACAGCCTTTCAGCCTGTGCGGGATTTACCTGTGCAAAGGACTTGGGAGATATCCTGAAGCGCTTTCCGCAGATGATGTCCTCGATATAGCCCTTGCCGAAAAGCACCTCGCATCTGTCGCCCACGGTCATTTTCTCAGAGCGGTTCACGGAGAAAATGAGAGTGGTTATCTCAGGACATTTCTTCATAAGTTCTTTCACAAATGCGGCCTTTGAGGGGAAGTTTTCCGATGAGCCAACAATTATCGCCATAATTTCTCCCGTGTTCCTTGCAATTCTTACAAGGACGTGGCGGAGAAATCCCCTGCCGTTGAAGCTGCACCATACGGGTATTTTAAGGCTGAGAGCCGTCTTTTTCATCGCCCTGATTATCCTGTCCGCACGCTCGTCATTCACGGGACAGCGATCCACAGCGGTCACGCCGCCTTTTGAGGACTGATACACGCCCGATACGCATTTGCCGTTTTTGAAATCAAATGCACCCTGTACCTTGCAGCGGTAACCCTCGGGATTTTCGGCAGGGATTATCCTGTCGGGACGGCAGAGCTTGCCCATAAGCCTGTCCACCTTTATCTGCTTGAAGCGGAGCTGCTCCTCGTAGGTCATATTGCGGAGCTGACAGCCGCTGCATTTTTTATATATGGGGCAGGAATTTGCCTGCTCCTCTTTTTTATTTTGTTCGGTCATTGAGATTTTCCTTTCGGTTTACAGAGGACATTACCTTCCTCATACATAGGGCAACAAATAAAAATATCGCCGTGCTGATAGCTGCATTTATGAGCTTGCCGATGTAAAGAGCTTTGTCAAGATGTATTTCCTTTGTCACGCCGTTATATTCCGTGACAAGAAATTCGTATCCCCAGGGGGTGATGTGCTGTTGTACGGAAAAGGGCGATGAATCGGAGGAATATACTCTTGTGACAGCCCCGCCCGTATTTTCGGATTTTTCATTGCCGAGATAATCGTAATATGAAACGGTATTTCCCGCTTTCACGGTCACGGTGTCCGAGTTGCCCTTTATTTCAATCCCGCCCCTGTTATGGAAATCACGGGTATTTGCAAGCTCTCCCTCTTCATTGAAAAAGTACACGTATTTTACGCCGCCCGTGGCTTCATAGCTGCCGAAATTTTCAGCACTTACGGCAAAACAGCCTGTGTTGTTGTCCGCAGTGCCCGTGATGTAGCTGTTCATCAGGGCGAAAATGAAAACAAGAACAGCTATCATCGGCACGGCGGCATTGCGGAATCCTTTGTTCGTACTCATCAAAGTCCCTTATTAAGATATGCTTCCTGCTCGGGTGTGAGCTTGTCTATCCCGATATCCCAAGCGGCAAGCTTTCTGCGGGCAATTTCCATATCAACCTCACGGGGGACGTCGATTATCATACTGTCAAGCTTGCCCTTGTTCTTTACAAGGTGAAGTGCACTCATTGCCTGAACAGCAAAGGACATATCCATAATTTCGGCAGGGTGTCCGTCACCTGCGGCAAGGTTTACAAGTCTGCCCTCAGCGATGATATAAACGCTTCTGCCGTTTTTCAGCTCATAGCCCATAATGTTGTTTCTTGCAACCCAGGACTTCACGCAGTTGTTTCTAAGCCAAGCAACGTCAACCTCGCAGTCAAAATGACCTGCATTGCAGCACACTGCGCCGTCCTTCATATTCATAAAGCTCTTTTCGGTGATAACGCCGTCGCAGCCTGTTACGGTAACGAAGAAATCGCCGACCTTTGCGGCTTTCTCCATTTTCATCACCTTGAAGCCGTCCATTACAGCCTCCATTGCCTTTATGGGGTCAACTTCGGTGACGATAACGTCAGCGCCAAGTCCCTTTGCTCTCATTGCAACGCCCTTGCCGCACCAGCCGTAGCCTGCAACAACGACATTCTTGCCTGCAACGATAAGGTTTGTGGTGCGGTTGATGCCGTCCCATACGGACTGACCTGTGCCGTAGCGGTTATCGAAAAGATGCTTGCAGTCTGCGTTGTTCACAAGCACCATAGGGAATTTCAGCTCCCCTGCCCTGTTCATTGCGATAAGGCGGATAATTCCCGTGGTGGTCTCCTCGCAGCCGCCGATAACGTTGGGGATAAGCTCGGGGTGCTCGGTGTGGATAAGATGAACAAGGTCGCCGCCGTCATCGATGATGATGTTGGGACCCGCTTCGATAACACGGGCAATATGGCTGTGATACTCCTCGTCTGTTGCGTTGTACCACGCAAATACCTTTAAGCCGTCGTGAACAAGAGCCGCCGCAACGTCGTCCTGAGTGGACAGGGGATTTGAGCCTGTTACGTACATATCCGCACCGCCTGCGGCAAGCACCTTGCAGAGATATGCGGTCTTTGCTTCAAGATGAACGGAGAGGGCAATTTTAAGTCCCGCAAAGGGCTTTGTTTCGGAAAATTCCTTTTCGATGCCTCTGAGCAGTGGCATATTCTGCTTTACCCACTGAATTTTTCTTGCTCCGCTTTCCCAAAGCTCGGGATTTCTGATCTCACTTGTGTTTGACATTTTTATCTTTCCTTTCGGTTTTGGTTCATTGATTCGGTCGGTGGACAAATTGAAATCTGACGGTCAGATTATTTTTGCAATTAAATTTTTCTTGTCTATTGGAAAATCATACTGTCCCTTACATCGGCATAATGATCTCCGCCCGGAAATACTTCTCCTGAAAGCACACCCGCTCCCATATTTCCTCTTTGGTAAAGGACATATCCTCGGGAGCGATGACCCACTTGTCCTCAACATCATCATACCTGTGGATAACGGCGATGATCTTTCCCGTAAATTCATCAACAGGCTCATTCACACCGAGAATGTATGCGTCCTGCTCCTCGCCGTCGGTAGCGATTATCCCTTTGATATAGCCGTAATTCACGGGATAGTACATATCCCTGTGCTGGGGGTGGAAGCTGCCCAGCGGGCGGTCAACGGTGACGGTCACGGTTTGTCCTATAATATTCATAACATATATTTCCTTTTGCGGCATATAGAACGGAGAACCTGTCTTGGGACATTTTTCGCTCCCCGCCCCACAAAACTATGAAACGAGCGGGTGCAGGCACAGTCCTGCTCAGAATTTCTCCGCAGCCTCTCTTGCCTTTGCGTAGATTTCCTCTTCATCAAATTTTGTGAGCCTGCCCTTTTCAAGAACGATGTCGCCGTTAATGATAACGGTGTCAACCTCGCTGCCGTTTGCGGAATATACAAGAGCGGCGGTCAGGTCATTGCGGGGGTAAAATTCGGGGCGGTCAAGGTCGAGTATGGCGATGTCCGCTTTGTTTCCCGATGCAATTGCCCCCGATTTTTCAAAGCCAAGTGCCTTTGCGGCATTCACGGTGGCAAAATCAAGCACCTCTCTTGCGGTGCATACGGTGGGAATGCCCGTTGTACCCTTGTGGAGGAGGGCGGCGTAGTTCATTTCAGTGAACATATTGAGAGTGTTGTTAGACGCCTGACTGTCAGTGCCCATACAGATGTTCACATTCTTTTCCATAAGGTGGGGAATGGGAGCGATTCCGTTTGCAAGCTTAAGATTGCTCTTTGGGTTGTGGATAACGCTGACGTTTTTCTCCGCAAGAATATCCATATCCTGCTCGGAAAGGTGAACGCAGTGAGCGGCGGCGGTCTTTACATCGAAAAAGCCCAGCTCATCAAGATATTCCACGGGGGATTTGCCGTGCTCCTTATAGCAGTTCTTGACCTCGTTCAGAGTTTCCGAAAGGTGAATGTGAAATTCCTGCTTTGTTTCCTTTGCCTTTTCAACGAGAAATTCAAGATAATCCCTGCCACAGGTGTATATTGCGTGAGGGCCAAGCTTGAAGCTTATGAGGGGGTCATCTTTGAACTGCTCCCTTTCCTGCATATGCTCATTGTAGCGGCGTATGGCGTCCTTTTCAGTCCTGTCGGGTCCTGTGAGGCCTCTTGTCATAACGGCTTTCATACCGAGCGTTTTTGCTGCCTCCGCACACTTTATCGGGAACATATGCATATCCATAAAGCATACAGTTCCGCTCTTTATCATCTCCGCACAGGAGAGCATTGCGCCCCAGTATGCGTCATCGGGGGTGAGCATATCTTCTCGTGGCATTATGCTGCCGAAGAGCCAGTCCTCAAAGGTGAGGTCGTCCGCAAGGTTGCGGAAAAGGGACATATATGAATGGACGTGGCAGTTCATAAGTCCGGGTATGGCAAGCTTTCCCGAGCCGTCTATTATTTTGTCGGCAGTGAAGCCCTCAGGCTGTGTTCCTGCGGCGGTTATGGTGTCCCCCGAAATGCAGATGTCTCCCTCGGCTATGTCTCCGCACACAAACATTTTTATGTTCTTGATAAGGATATTCATACAAAGCTTCCTTTCATTCGCAGATATTCAACATTATTATACCATATTATCAGGCTCAAAGCAATAGCATAGGACAACTTTGTGTGTCGGATTTCAGACAGTAAACGTTGGCATTTTCGGTGAAAGAATATTCCGCACTGGGCGGCGATAACGGAAAGACACTTTGATAAACATAGCTCCCCCGACCTCGGAGGAGCTATGTTTAGATGTATTTAAGCTTACATTACATCTTATTTTTTAATATGATCGGTTTTTTTGCATCAAGAATTATAGAGACCATTCCCAGTTTTTCCATAGAATTTCTTGTATCAAACCGCAGCGAGCGTCCTATTTTTCCGTCAGCTTCATTCCAATATTTATAATGGAAATCGCCGTTTTCATCACAATATTCCAAGAGCTCGGTTTCAAAACCAGCCTGTTCAAAAAGAGAACTCAACGTTTTATAATCATACACGACCTTATGAGTGAATGCAGGGTGATTCGGGTCACCGTTTCCTCCCACCTTTACCATATTCTGATACCATTCATTCCTAAAGTTTTTATCGGGCACAGCAATACGGACATACCCGCCTTCCTCAAGAAAATCGTAACAGTTTTTTTGCCGCAATGTACCCGTCTGAAAAGGTCATATGTTCCCAAACGTGTTCAGCAAGAAATGCAATAGGTTTTTCTTTTGCAAACATTCTTACAAAATCTGCTCTGTTAGTCAAATCAAGTTCATTTTTCTGAGTGGATATCCAACCGTCATAATTTGTTTTTCCTGCTCCGATTATCACCCTCATAAAAAATCTCCTCTGCCTTATTTTTTATCGTTTTCATCGTCTGTGTATTACAAGCATTTTTGCATATAAATCAGTTCATTCCCTCAGACCCGTTTTCATCAAGAAGCATCTCTGCCTTTTCTTTCAGCACAGGATATTCAGACAGGTCGGGAGAATTTTGCAGTATCTCCTTAGCCGCATTTGAGCTGTCGCCAAGAAGCTGTCTGTCGCTGTAAAGGTCGGCTACCTTAAGGGGCGGCAGTCCGCTCTGCCTGCTGCCGAAAAAGTCGCCGCCCCCACGCATTTTAAGGTCCTCCTCCGCAATTGCAAAGCCGTCATGGAGGGAGGACATTATTTTGAGCCTTGCTCTCGTTTCCTCGGTGGCATTGTCGGTGAGAAGTATGCAGGTGGACTTGTACTGTCCTCTGCCCACACGTCCTCTCAGCTGATGGAGCTGGGAAAGTCCGAAACGGTCGGAGCTTTCTATCATTATGACCGTGGCATTGGGCACGTCCACGCCAACCTCAATGACCGTGGTGGATACAAGGAGCTGTATCTTTCCCTCCTTGAAATCCACCATAACAGCGTCCTTTTCCGCAGGGAGCATTTTGCCGTGGAGCAGTCCCACAGTGTAGCCCTTAAGCTCCCCTGCGGCGATTTTTTCCGCATATGTCTTTGCCGCCTGAAGCTCGCCGTTTCCGTCAGTCTCATCTATCATCGGGCAGACTATGTAGCCCTGCCTGCCTGCGTCAAGCTCCTTTTTCACAAAGCCAAGCGCCCTTGCCCGAAGCTTTCCCGTTACGGCATATGTCTCCACGGGCTGCCTGCCCTTTGGCAGCTCGTTTATTATGGAAATGTCAAGGTCGCCGTAGATTATGAGTGAAAGTGTTCGGGGAATTGGCGTTGCGGACATAACAAGCTTGTGTGGCTTTTCGCCCTTCATTGCAAAAAGCTTCCGCTGATTAACGCCGAAACGGTGCTGTTCATCGGTTATCACAAGCCCGAGACGTTCAAATTCGGTACTTTCGGAAATAAGTGCGTGAGTTCCCGTGATAACATTTATATCGCCGCTTTTGAGCTGTGCCTTTATCTCGTTTTTCTGCTTCTGGGTCATTGAGCCTGTGAGACAGCCCACGTTTATCCCAAGAGGTTCAAGGAAATTTTTCAGTGTTGCATAGTGCTGACGGGCGAGAATTTCCGTGGGAGCCATAAGTGCGGACTGACAGCCGTTTTTGTACGCAAACCAGCAGGCTGCGGCGGCAACGGCGGTCTTGCCTGAGCCAACATCACCCTGAACCAGTCTGTTCATAGGCTGTCTCTTATACACATCTCCGAGCCCACGAGACGCTACGCTATC
>CAMBJF010000133.1 GCA_945867875.1 uncultured Ruminococcus sp.
TACACACTGCATATCGTCGGCAGCGTCAGATGTGTATAAGAGACAGTTACAGCCCCACTTCAGGGCGTTTGCGTAATGACAAATATGATAATGCAGAATATGGGAAAGACCGTTCCCGCAACGCTCCTTGCGGTGGCAAGGCAGGGAATATTCTTTATTCCATTGCTCTATATCCTTTCGGCGGCATTCGGATTTTTCGGCATTCAGATAACTCAGGCGGCGGCAGATGTGATGAGTGCGGCGGTGTCGATACCCATTGCGGTGGTGGTTTCCAAAAAGCTTGCGGAAAAGGAAAGACTTTCGGCTGAAAAAGGAGATCAAAATGGACAGATACGGACTTTTTAAGGAATGCTTTCCCGATGTACCTCTTTGCCGTACTTCATTTGAGGAGCTTTGCGGCGGCTGTGAGGTCATAGAGTGTGACGACAAGGGATATGCTCTTGTAAAAGGAAATGAGCTGAGACTTTTATGTGTTTCGGAAAAATACAGACACTGCGGCATCGGCACGGAGCTTCTTCACAGGGCAGAGGAGCTTATCAAAAAGGGCGGATATAACAAAATATATGCGGGCGGTTTTTCCTCGGGTCTTTTCATCGGCGTTCCTGCGGAAAGTAAGGCGGAAAAATGCCCGTTCTGGGAGAAAAACGGCTATGTAAAAACAGGCAGCTGTGCGGAAATGAGGAGGGAGCTTTCGGATTTTTCAGCAGATGCTTATGATATCGCCGTGCCTGATGGTACGGAGTTTGGCTTTTGCAAGCCCTGCGATGAGCTGAGTGCGGCGGTGGCGGCTGTTGACCCCGATTGGGTACAGTATTTTGAGGACTGCGAAGTATTTTGCGGATATTTTGAGGGCGGGATAGCCTCGTTCTGCATCATTGGCGACGATGAGGTCTGTCTTGCTTCCGACGGCAGAAAAACGGGAAGTGTGGGCTGTGTGGGAACTGTTCCGAAGTTCAGACGAAAGGGCATCGGGCTTAAAATGGCAGCTCTTGCAATGGAGGAGCTGAAAAAACGTGGCTGCGGCAGCTGTTTTATACACTATACTAATGTATATGACTGGTATGCACGCCTTGGGTGCAGGACATTCCTGTGGGAATGCTTTTATGAAAAGAGTATATAATTCATATAAAGAATGTATAATATCAATATGACGAAAAATGATAAGATTATTTGTTGCAAATAACGAAAAATGCTTTTACGTATTAAAAAAAGCTAAATGTTATTTACAATTTTTCCCGACTGTGGTAAAATTAAATAATGATTGTGCAGCATAGCTGCCATTTTCAGTAAACTTGCTGTGCCGCAGAAGGGAAATGATCGGTTTAATGAAGATAAGATTCAAGCTTGCCGGAATTATGCTTATCATACTTATCATACCAATTATCGCAGTTTATGCTGTATATTCATCGAAATGTTCAAAGGAAGTGACCCATGGACAGATAAGCTCTCTCGAGATAATCAACGGCGACCGTGCGGCATATCTTAATGAGTTCCTTGAAAAATATATCGTTGTTCAGAAGAATTTCGTTACCGACAAGGAAGTAAAATCCTTTGCGGGGAATATAAGCAACAATATGGCGGAACCCGAGGAGCTTAAATATGTGAACGACCTTATCCGTGACACTGTAAAGCGCACCGAGAATGCCAAGGATATGTTTATCGTCAGCGACAAGGGGATCGTCCTTGCGGCTTATGACACGCTGAAGGTCGGCACATATGACGATAATTTTATGGACTTTCTTACATATTCCACTGCAAACAACGGCATATCCTGCATTTATCCCCCTTCATCGGGCGACAGCTGTTATTTTTATATCTGCCGCAGGGTCTACAGCCCTACCAATGAAAAGGTCGGCGTTTCAGTTATAAAGGTGAGCCTTGAAGATGCGGCGGAAATACTTAAAATAACAGGCTTCGGAAATTTTGCCGATTCACTTATCGTTGACAATCAGGGACAGTACATTGCAAGCAATGTGAGCACCCCGAAAATGCTTTCGGACGTTGTTGAGTACCGTGATTTTACGGAAAATGTTTCCGAGGCGATACCCTTTTACAGCGGCACTGCTTCAAACGGCACTGTGAAAAAAGAATCGGGCGGCAGCTTCTTTTTCGGCACGCCTGTTCCGAACGGCAGCTGGAGCGTGGTGAGCAGGTTTGAAGTGAATGCGGCTCGGAGCGAGGCATCGTCCATGATGTCAGGGCCGGGTGCTGTAGTTATAATTTCGCTGATACTTGCGGCTGCGGCTATGATATTCGTTTGCTACGTTTTTACCGAGCCTATCAAGCAGATCGTCAATGTTATTTCCAAGAAAAACAAGGGCGATGCCAATGTTCGTCTGGAATTTGAGTCAAATGATGAATTTGGTCAGATAAGCACCGAGTTCAACGCAATGTTCGACAGCATTTTCGAGAGCGAACAGCGTTACCGCACGGTGGTCTCAATGATGGACAATGTTGTTTTTGAGATAAATCTCAAGACTTTCAAGGTCTATGTTTCCGATAATTTTAACAAAAAGTTCAGCTATCGTGCCAAGGACGATTCGTTCAACGAGAGCTTTTTGTACAAAATGAAAGTACATAAGGACGATATGAAGCGCTATATGGACGACCTTGATGCCATTGTCTCCTCTCAGGGCGACAAGTGGGAGGGTGAGTACCGTATGAAAAATTTTTACGGCGACTTTTCCTGGATAAGGGTCAAGGGCAGAAAATATTTTGACCGTTCGGGCGCACCATCAAAGATAATCGGTCTTCTTGTGGATATCGACAAGGAAAAGAAGAGCGCCATTACGCTTATTCAGAAAGCAAGCTTTGATGCGCTTACTCAGCTGTATAACCGTCCCACGTTCCTGCGCACGTTGGACGAGGAGATGAACAGCTCCAATGCAAGACGAAGCCTTGATGCGCTTATGTTCATCGACCTTGATGATTTCAAGCATTTTAACGATGAATACGGTCACAAGTGCGGCGATGAGGTGCTGAAATTCGTTGCGGACACTATCAAGGAGGTCACATATGAACGTGGCTTCGGCGGTCGTCTCGGCGGCGATGAATTTGTGATGTGCCTTACAAATCTCACACTTATCGGCGACGCAGGCAAGGCGGCGGCAGAGGTTATAAGCATTCTGAACGAGGGCTTTATTTCCGAATCCACCGAGCTTCACCTTAATATCCATTGCAGTATCGGCATTGCATTTTTCCGTGAAAACGGTTCAGACTCCACTGAGCTTCTTGAAGCGGCGGACAGCGCTATGTACAAGATCAAAAAGAGCGGAAAATCAAACTTCGCCTATGCGGGCGGTGAGACTAATATCAACGCTGTGGAGACCACCGACACCTTTGACAGCACTTTTTTAAGATAACAAAAACGGAGCCGCTCATTCCTGAGCAGCTCCGCTTTTTTATGGGTCAGATGGGTTAGCCGTTAAGACCCTGCTTGTAGTTTTCGATCATCTTCTTGACCATCATACCGCCGACGGAACCTGCTTCTCTTGCAGTGATGTCGCCGTTGTAGCCGTTTCTGAGGTTAACGCCGACTTCGTTTGCAGCTTCCATCTTGAACTTTTCCATAGTTTCTCTGCCCTGAGCAGTAAGCTTATCGTTTTTCATAATAATAATCTCCTTTAAAAATCGAATTTTCGGAGAAGCGTTTTTGTTTCTCCTTTGGGTTTGCAGTAATATTATATTACGCAGGGCAGTTTTTATTATCGGAAATGTTTTGCACATAAGGCAGAAAATGCACATCAAAATTTTGCATAATTGCGGCAATGTATCCTGCATATTCTGGCAGCCTTTCTTCCAACACTTACAGCTTGAAAATGCCCTGAAATGATGCTATAATTAAGTTAATCCGAGAGGAAATAAACGCTTTCGGAAATAACACAAGGAGGTAAAATATGATGTGCGGATATGATTTCTCCTGCATTATGGAAGTTCTCAGAAACTGCTTCACAGGCTGCTGCAGATAAGGGAAAAACTTAACATAATTTAATAACAGAACATAGGCTCATCTATGCTCCGTTCCCTGGGAGCATAGATGAGCGCTTTTTTTATTGACTTTTTACACTTCATTGTAGTATAATTAAATATAGTATTATTTCTCGGGAGCGTGATATGATTTGACAAAAAATGTTAAAATGCAGGATATCGCCGACAGGCTTGGTATAAGCGTTGTGGCAGTTTCAAAGGCGCTTTCGGGAAAAAGCGGAGTCAGCGAAGCACTCAGAGATGAAGTCCGCCGAACAGCGGGAGAGCTTGGATATTCCTACACCGTAAGGCGAAAACAGCCCGGTAATCTCACAGGAAATGTCTGCGTTCTCGCATCATCACGCTTTATTGACGAGGACTCATTTTATCTCAAATATTATCAGCACATTTCCGCCCAGCTCCAGAGCCGTGGACGATGCGCATTCTTTCATACCATAAGCCCCGAAAATGAGGAAAAGCTCATATATCCCGCTGCACTTGAAGGCAAGGCGGACGGCGCAATAATCCTCGGACAGCTTTCAAAAAGCTACATCGACCTCATCACATCTGAAAATATCCCCGTTGTGTTTCTTGATTTTTATGATGACCGAAAGGACATCGACTGCATCATCAGCGACAGCTTTTACGCTTCCTATGACATCACTAATTTTCTTATAAATATGGGGCATCGAAAGCTTGCCTTTGTTGGGTCGATAAAGGCGACCAGTTCCATTCAGGACAGATATCTGGGCTATATGAAATCGCTTATGGAGCATAATATATTTGTAAGCTCAAATTACGTTCTTGAGGACAGAGGGGCGGACGGGCTTATGAAGCCCATAGACCTGCCTGTTGATATGCCCACTGCATTCGTCTGCAACTGCGACGGAACGGCTTATCAGCTCATTGACCAGCTCAAAAAGGAGGGCTATCGTGTGCCGCAGGATATTTCGGTGACCGGCTTTGACAACTCGGTATATTCGGAAATGTCCGACCCGAAAATAACCACAATTGAGGTGAACACCGAGCAGATGTCTGCGCTGGCGGTGGAAACTATTCTGAAAAAAATCGAAAATCCCGCATATTCCATCGGCAGAATGCCTGTGGGCGGCAGGATAATCTACAAAAATTCCGTAAGGGCGATAAAGGAGCCTGATTCCTTATATTAAGTCATATGAAAATCAAAAATGCTTCCGCAATTGCAGTGTTATTATTGCTCTGCGGCTGTACTGTTTCCGAAAAAAATGTCAGCGAAAAAGAGCTTTTCGCAATGGACACTTATATGAAATTCACGGCATACGGTGATAATTCCGAAGCGGCTCTTTCCGATGTCATCGAAAAAGTCGAGGAGCTTGAAAAGCTTTTTTCAGTTACCGATGAAAGCAGCGATATTTCACGGATAAATACTGCTCACGGATGTGCCGTAAATGTGAGTGCCGACACCGAAAATATTATTTCCCGTTCTCTTGAAATATCTCTTCTCACGGACGGAAGTGCCGACATAACCGTATATCCCATTGTTCGGGCGTGGGGCTTTACAACGGGGGAATACACCGTTCCCTCGGAGAATATTATAAGCGGACTTCTTGAGAATACGGGGTATGAAAATATCACGCTTTCCGAAAATACCGTCACAGTTCCTGAGGGCTTTCAGCTTGACCTTGGCAGCATTGCAAAGGGATATACGGGGGAGATATGTGCCGAAATGCTAAAAAACAAGGGCGTTTCATCGGCAATATTAAATCTTGGCGGCAATATCCAGACTGTGGGCGAAAAGCCTGACGGAAGTTCTTGGAAGGTAGCTGTCACCGACCCTTTTTCCCAGTCTGATATTATCTGCACAGTTGAGGTGAGAGACAAGGCGGTTGTCACATCGGGAAATTATCAGCGGTATTTTATTGCGGACAACGGGAAAAAATACTGCCATATCATTGACCCGAAAACGGGTTATCCCGCTGACAACGGGATTGCTTCCGTAACGGTCATCGGAGACAGCGGGACATACTGCGACGGGCTTTCCACGGCACTTTTTGTTATGGGTAAAGACAAGGCGGCGGACTTCTGGAAAGAGCACCGTGATTTTGATATGATAATAATTGAGGAGAGTGGGAATGTGCTTGTGACCGAAAATATTTACGAAAGCACCGCTTTTTCGGACAGCGAAAATATCACGGGAACGGAAGTGATAAATTGAAAAAATCGGCGGTATTCATAATAATAACGGCTGTTATTTTTCTGACGGCTGCTGCGGTATGCATATTTGTTTTCAGTAAAAATGAGAGTGACATTGTTAATATAAAAAGCGGCGGCGAGCTTTTATACACCATTGATCTTTCAAAAGCGGAGGACTGCGAGTTTGACATTGAATATGAGGGCAGGGTGAATACCGTGGAGATAAAGGACCATATGATACGAGTGAGTGACGCCGACTGTCCCGACAAAATATGCGTTGACACAGGCTGGATAGGCGGGAACAGGAAAAGCGTGCCGATAGTTTGTCTGCCGAACCGACTTGTTATTGAATTTGAAAAAAGCTCTGCGGACGGCTTTGCGGGCTGAGGAAAAAATATGGACAGGAAAAAATTAGCTGAAGCGGGACTTCTCACCTGCATTGCCCTGATAATCTTCGTGGTAGAGG
>CAMBJF010000134.1 GCA_945867875.1 uncultured Ruminococcus sp.
CTGCGCTTGTCTGTAGTCTTGCTGTAAATATCATATACATTGTTTACACAGAGATTTACCTTTGAGCCTTCTTCATCTTCAAGAATCGGGTTAATAAGTCGCTGGTCAAGTCCTATCTTTCTGCCGTCGTTGGTTATAACAAGCATATTGTCCTCACGAGGGTCAACTTTTCCGTCACGGATTGCTGTTGCTCTCTTTGAAAGGGACTTTATCAGCTTTTTCTGTGTCCTTGAAGGCTCTGCCACTATCTCATGGAAATGTGCGTCGGGCTTTTCAAGGTCAAGGGTATCGGCTGTACGAATATCGGCACATTCCTTGAACATTCCCATAAGCTCGGGAAGGTTTGTAAATTTCGCAAATCGTGTCTTGAGCTGATACTTGCCATCAGATTCCGGCTTTAATTCGTATGAACACATATCATTGTGCTCCAAAATGATATGTGTTCATTCTTTTTTAGGAGCGGCGTCTGCTTATCTCGGTCGGATTGTCCGAATTGGCATTACTGCCGATAAATCTGTAATAAATATCCACCTTAACAACAGCCTTGCCGTCAATATTCTCCCTCTCGTGAATATATATCTTTTCAATAAGGGTGTGAACAAGTTCATAGTCAAGTTCGGTGATGCCGATGTAATTTTCAATCAGCTCGGCGAATTTCTCGGCATTTGTCCTGTTGTTATCATTTTCCTGCAAAGCCGCAGAAATCTCATTTGACCTTGCCTTTAATGCCGAAAGCTCCTTTTCCATATTCTCTGACATCGACATATATCTTTCCTTTGAGATAACACCGAAAACCATATCTTCATAGATTTTCTGCAAAAGAGTATCGAGTTCACCGATCCTCTTTTTTGCTTTGTCCTGCTCTTTGATAAGAGAGTTTTTCTCCTTGACCTTATCGGTTTCGGAAGTCTTGGAAAGAATATCAATGTACTTGTCCGCATTTTCTTCAAACAGAGTTGCATGGTGCTGAATATCCGCAAGAACGACATCGTAAAGCTGTTCAAAGGTTATGTAGTGAGATGAACAATAATTCTTGCCATATCTGATAGCAGTCTGACAGCGATAAACGCCTTTGGAATTTCGGTTATCATATCTTTTGGAAAATCCATGCACCTTTCCGCAATCGGGACACATTACAAGGCCTCTGAAAATGTTGTCGGGATTTGTGACCTTATCTCTTGTCTTGACCGACAGTCTTTTGTAAACTGTATTATAGTCCTCCTGACTGACAAGTGCTTCGTGAGTGTTATCGGTAACCACCCATTCATCTTCGGGGCGTTCTATCCTTTTCTTGTTCTTATATGACTTGTTCGTATATCTCAAAGCCACCGTTTTACCCGTATAAACAGGATTGAGAAGAATACTTTTGACGGTCGCCTTGAGCCAATAATAAGGATATTTCGGATATGAAGCACAATTTTCAAGACCGTTTCTGATGTAATTATCAGCCTTTGGAATAGGGAGATTCATACTCCTCATTTTTGTTGCGATCTCGCCGCAGCTGCACCCTTCGATAGCCATGCGATACATCATTTTAACATAATCCGCACGGTCACTCGGAATGAGCTTTGTCTTGTCATCGGGATCCTTCATATATCCGTAGGGAGCCATTCCCGTAAGACAGTCACCACGCTGAGCCTTCATCTTCATAACGGCACGTATCTTCTTGGAACAATCCTTGGCATACCACTCATTGATAATGTTCCTGAACGGAGCAAAATCGTTATCTCCCATATCGCTGTCAACGGAATCGTTGATAGCAATAAAGCGAACATCATTATCGGGAAGATACATTTCCGTATAAAAGCCTGTCTGCAAATACTCTCTGCCGAAACGGGAGAGGTCTTTCACGATAACAGTGCCGATTTTTCCGTCCTCGACCGCTTCAATAAGCCTTTTGAAATCGGGACGGTCAAAATTAGTGCCTGTGTAGCCGTCATCAACGAAAAATTCGGTGTTGTAGTAACCGTTATCGTTGGCATATTTCAGAAGAAGCTCCTTCTGATTCTGTATGCTCATGCTGTCACCGTTAAGAAGATCGTCCTTGCTGAGCCTACAATAAAGGGCTGTGATTTTTTCCTGCTGTTTTAATTTCATAATATCCTACCTTTCCAAACAGCAGATTATGACTGTATATATTATACACCATATTCTGCCGTAAATCAATAGATTTGCGAAAACGTTTTCGCACAATATTTGCTGTTGAGTTTTGTTGATATTTGTGATATACTGTAATAAAAAGCCAACTGAAAGGAACATAAAATGCGCAGAGTAGATTTCAGTACAGTAATAAACATAATAATTGAAAATTGCCGTGAGAATATGCACACGAAAAAGAATAGAGAAAGAGCATATTCTCAACTTGACCTTGTATGCGATATGTTTTATGACTTCTATACCGAATGTGATGAAGTCTGCTTTGATAACACATCTGTGAGCCGTTGGATAAAAGGCAACCGTCCCGTGCCTGCTGCGATCGTGAATTATTATCGTGAAAACGGAGCAGAAAACATCGGTGACTACTTTCAAGAAAATTGCCTTAAAATTGTATTTGACAAGGTCAAGCTGTTCAATGAACTTATTACTCTTGTGCAGAACGACTACACACTTTCCGAAGAAAAGAAAAGCGAAATACTGCCTGCAAACTTAAATGATTTTTCCGATTATGAAATATGCTCATTTATCGGAAATGTGATTTTCACAGCTATCGACAGACCTTTCGTGCCTGCCGATAAGCCTATGCTGCCTACCTCTGCAATAACAGTTTCAGAATATGTATTCGGTGCGGATGTCCCATCTCCTTGCAGATATTTTTGCGGACGAGATAACGAACTTGACGAATTACATTCCGCATTTCAGAATCATAACAAGATATTCATATCGGGATTTGCAGGTATCGGCAAAAGTGAATTTATTAAAGCATACGCAAAGAAATACAAGAAAGAATACCGAAATATTCTCTACTTCAATTATCCCGGAAGTCTGAAAGAAATGATAACCGATATGGATTTCGTCGGTGATAACGCTACCGATGATGAACACACTCGCTTTACCAAACACATCAGATTTCTGAAAAGTCTGCGAAGCGACTCGCTTATTATAATCGACAATTTCAATGTGGTAAGCGACAGCTTTCTCAGTACGCTTATAAATTACGGCTGTAAAATGATTTTCACAACACGAAGCGATATCGACTGCGGATATATTTTCAACCTTGATGTTATCGGAAATCCCGAAGATTTGTATCATCTTGTGAGCAAATACTATTCATACGCCGATGAAAACAAAGCCATTATCAATGAACTTATTGAAACTGTTCATCACCACACCTTGTCGGTGGAGATGATTGGAAAGCTTCTTGAAAAGGGCTTGCACAGTCCCGAAGAAATCCTTGAACATCTGCGGCAGAACAGCGCCGATCCCGAATCAGCCGATAAAATAAAAATCAGCAAGGACGGCGTAAACACAAAGGAAACATATTATAACCATATCCGTTCCCTGTTCTCGCTGTATCTGCTTGATGATGAATATCAGAGTATTATGCGGAATACGATTTTCTTTGATGAAGTTCGTATCAGATATTTCGCTAAAATGCTTGAACTGAACGATACAAACGTAATAAACGAGCTGTGTGAGCTTGGATTTATTACGAATAGTCACGCAGACCTTGTTTCACTTCACCCTATGATAAGGGATGTTGTTCTGCTTGATCTGAAACCGTCATTTGAAAACTGCGACACTCTGATTACTAATCTGAAAAGCAAGCTACATATTATCGGTTATGAGCTGCCAGACTCTGCAATTATAATTTCAAGCATAAGGAATGTGATGAAATATATCGGCAGTACCGACAGCAATTCATATCTGAATTTCCTTGAGGACGCATATATTTTCCTTGACAATTACCACGAATATGATTTTATGGAAATAATAATTTCCGAAACAGAAAAGCTGCTTGACGATGAAACAATCGGAAACGAAAACAACAGGGCGTTGTATCTGAACAATAAGGCAATGCTGCCCAATAACCGAAACGAAAAACTTGCCAAATCTATCAGTATGATGAACAAGGCACTTTCAATTTGCGATGAAAAATCAAATCCCGTGCTGTTTGCGAATATCAATATGAATCTCGGTATTCTGTACATTGATAACAATGAAACCGAGCGTGGTCTTGAATTTATGGATAAGGCATATCTATTCATCAAACTGAGCGGTCAGTATGTTGTAGATGATTTCATAACGATGGCAAGAAATTACGCTTCAACACTTTGCGATAATATGAGAGTGAACAAGGCTTTGGAAATCCTTCTTGAATGCGAATTTGCGACAGAAGGCTGCAGCTCCAATAATCACGCAGCATTGCTTTTTGACCTCGGAGCCGCATACATTCTGTCGGGAAATTATCCGCCGGCGGTAAAGAAATACAATCTCGCTTTTTCGGAATATTCTGCCCTTGGCTGTACTGATGAACTTACTGCAAGGAAAATTGCGGCAGCACAACAGATGCAGAGATATGGATACGAATATCCTAAGGAATGGGAAACAGACTATCTTGAATGACCATAACTTCTGCGTCTTGCACGTTCCTGTTTTTCCTGCCGTTCCAACTTTAGAAGATATTCCATTTCGGCACGGCGCTGCTTTTCTTCTTCCAGCCTTGCAAGGTAATCAAGCTCGGCATTTCTTACGGCAGTAGCTTCGGGATCCTTAACATATGTCCCGCCCTCCTGCAGCTCATAGCCTTGATGATACATTTCAATCTGTTCACGCAAATGCTCCTGCTTGCGGATTCGGTCAAAATCTGTATTAAGAGTTCTTTCCAGATCATACAGATAACCTTTAACACGACTAAACTCATTCGATGCCCTGTTCAGGTGAGCACAGGCATCCTTTTTACCCATAATCTGCTGTTTCAGATAATCTTTCAATTTCGGCAGCCAACCGGGAGAATGAGTATCATATCCGCGCAAGCCACCGTGAAGAAGCTTTCTGTATAATTCTTCAAGCCGTTTCTGCTGAAACTCATTTCTGTCGGTATTGTTCAGCAGGCGGTCATACTCATTACCGTATTCATTCAGAAGTTCAAGCAGCTTTTCCTGCCTTTCAAGGAAAGCGTATTTCCGAGAAAGCGCATATACTTTCGCTTCCGCATTGCTGACAATAGTTTTCAAATCATCAACGGAATGAATATGATTATTGTGTATGTAACACAGCAGTTCCGCTGTTCTTCTTACCTCGGCATAAGTGA
Organism: uncultured Ruminococcus sp.; assembly: GCA_945867875.1. Classification (GTDB taxonomy): domain Bacteria; phylum Bacillota; class Clostridia; order Oscillospirales; family Ruminococcaceae; genus Huintestinicola. The sequence continues at coordinate 5,252 of CAMBJF010000134.1, forward strand.
CTTTTGATGTATTAGGGCGTGACCTATAAAGCTCAATCTGCTTTTCACGAATAGTAACGGCATAATCGACCTGAACGCCAAGAAAAGCACTGATTTTCATTCCTGCAAATTCATTCTGCTTATTTGTAATTCTGATTTGAAGCATTTCGAGAGAATAGCCATAACCCAGCTTTGCAAGAGAACAGCCATATTTCACATTTGCAGGCTTTGCAATCATGCGTTGTTCATTGGTAAAAACATAACCGCACTCACGCATTTTTTCAATGAGCGAATTTATGTCTGTAACTTCGGGAGCAATAATCAGTCTGTCGATAACATCTGCCATTTTCACTTTCCACGAATATCCTTTTTTGCGTGCGTCCCACTCTTTGTAGTTTATAGAGCTATGCTTTTTCGGATTTTTGATTATGCTCAATCCATGTTCAAGGCAAATCCTGTCGGAAACCTCCTTCGCCAGATTATATGTGTATTGATCTCCGAACCACCGATTGCCTTTCACATCATAAGCACAGACGGCTATGTGATTATGGCAATGCCCGGTGTTAGTATGCGTTGAAACGATAACCGGACGATCTTCACCGAACATTGCCTTCGCCCATTCCACTCCGATCTGATGAGCCATTTCGGGAGAAACGGACTCATCAAATGACTGAATGTAGGAGTGAATACGCACACTTTCTTTTTTGCTCTTGGTGCGATTATCGAACTTGTCCTTGGCAAAAGCTTCATAAATTTCCTTGAAATCCTCACAGACAGCAGCATAATCATTTGTACAGCAAATTGCGGTGCTGTATTTCATATCCTCGTTTTTGCCGGGATTGAGAATGTATTTCAGATGTGCCCTCGGTGTGGTGTGAATTGCGGTGTGCTTTATGTAAGCCAAACTACACCTCCTGACTTTTCAGCGGAGAGATATAGCTTCGAAATTCCTCGGAGATTTTTTCAACCTCTCGACGAAGCGAATCTATATCGCTCTTGAAAACTTTCTTTTCTGAATTAACCACCATTGCGATCTGGTTGATGTTTGTTCCAGTGGAACGCATAAGCTGGTTGAAGCGGTAAATGTTTTCGGTGTCATACAGAATGATTTTGCCGTTCAGCGCCAGATCACGGAGAAAGCTGCTGATACTCATGTTGGCAGCTTCCGCCCTCTGCTTTATAGCCGACATTTCATCTGCCGACACCCTTATTTTAATAAAGTTATCTCTATTCATAAATCTCCTTTCAATCTCGGATTTTGTTCCCACAAAATCAATGCTTGCTAAAACCTACCATAATTCCTGTCTCTTATACACATCTCCGAGCCCACGAGACGCTACGCTAT
>CAMBJF010000135.1 GCA_945867875.1 uncultured Ruminococcus sp.
CTACACACTGCATATCGTCGGCAGCGTCAGATGTGTATAAGAGACAGGCTAAGAGCATAAGCAGGAAAATGACTATGGCATTTATAAGAATGTCGGAACCAAGATCGCTGAATACGCAGTGAAGCGAAAAAACAGCCCCCGCAAAGACCGCCGCAAGGATAAATAAGCAGAATATGTTATCCTCAATGGACTTGTTTCTTATCCTGCGGGCAATTTTTTTTATATTTGCGGTTTCATTGTCGCTCAGCTTTGAAAAATTATCTGTGTACATCGCAGATGTCCTCCTGTTTGTCAGTCAAGGCTTGCTTCTGCTGTTCCTGTACTCCGTAGGCGACATTCCCGTTGCCTTTCTGAACGCACGGGAGAAGTACAGATTATTTTCATACCCTGCGGAACGGGCGGCGGCGGTTATTGATATGTCCGTGTCCGACAAAAGCCTCTTTGCCTGCTCAATCCTGTATTCAATGAGATAATCCGAGGGAGCGGAGCCAAGCTCTGTGCGAAAAAGTCTGAAAAGGGTGCTTCGGGACACGGCTGCGGCTGCGGCGATATCATCTACCGAAATGGGCAGGGGATAGTTGGCGGCGATATAATCAAGGGCTGTCCGCAGGCATCTGTGCCTGTCCTCGCAGTGGCCCGATGTCCGTGCACCGCTGTTGGACGCTTTTACGAGGACTGCAAGGAGACGGTACAGCGTGCCCGTCAGCTCAAGGGTGCTGTAAAGCTCCTGCCCCGTGTTGTCGGTTATCATTTCCATAAGAGGCAAAATTTCCTCGCCGCAGCCGCTCATTACGGGGGAGGAGGGGGTGAAATCGGTTCGGCTCAGGATAATTTCAGCGTCAGCACCCGTGAAATTCACCCAGCGGTATTCCCAAGGGTCATCGGGGTCGGGAGAATACTCTATCTCGGTGAATGGACGGATAAGGAAAATATCTCCCGCCGAAAGGGAAAAACAGCCCTCGGGAGTGGTGTACGTCCCCTTTCCCGAAACGATGTAATGGAGAATGTACTGCTCTCTCACACCACGTCCCCACTTCTGCGCCGCACTGCACTGCTGATGACCCGAGTAGGTGACGGCAAGGGAGACAAATTCGGAGGGAGTGGCTTTTACTGCGTGCTTGAATGCTTCGTTCAATTATATCACCGCTCAGTTCAGTAATCTTTTTGTGTTCTTCTTTATCTCGCAAACGGTTATGATAAATGTGATAAGCTCGGCGGCGGCAAAGGACAGCCATACGCCGTTTAAGCCCCATATTGCGGACATTGCAAGGGCGCATATGACGATAGCGATAAATCCACGGCTGACGGATACCGCAAATGCACCGTTTGCCGCTTCCACGGCGCTGAGTATGCCTGCGCCTGTGATGTTTATGCCCGCAAAAATGAAGCCGAGGAAATAAAGCCTGATGCCATTTTCCGCATATGCCGCAAGAACGGGGTCGTGCTCGCTGTTGAATATGCCTGCAATGGGCTTTGTGAACAGGAAAGCTGCGGCAACAAGGAGCGCTGAGACAGAAAGTGCCGTCACTGCCGCCATTTTTATGACCTTGATTATCTCCTTATGGCTGCCCTCGCCGTAAAGCTTGCTGGCAATTGGCTGAGAGCCCTGTGCGATGCCGTTGAATATGGCTGCCGCAACGAGGGAGCAGTTTGCTATAACGCCGTATGCCGCAACGCCGATATTTCCTGCTGCGGAGAGGATAAGTCCGTTGAAAACGGCTGTAGTCACGCCTGAGGATATCTCACCCACGAATGCGGAAACACCCAGACGGCAGGAGCCTGCAAGCTTTTTTATGGACGGCAGGGAGAAAACAAGCTTGACCGAGGACTTCTTTGAAGCAAAATGAATGCAGCAGACAAGGACGCCGATAATGGGCGAAATGGCTGTTGCAAGAGCTGCGCCCTCCATTCCCATTTTCATCGGGAACATAAAGATGTAGTCGGCGGCGATGTTGAAAAGACTGCTGGATAATGTTGCCGCCATTGCCACGGAGGGAGCACCGTCATTTCTCACAAATGCATTGCAGATGTGGTTCCAGATGAAAAAAGGAGCAAAGGACATAAATATCCTTGTGTAGCCCGTTCCCACAGCGACTATCTCAGCATCGCCGCCCATAAGTGATATCACTCGGTCGGGGAAGAAAAAGCCTGCGGCGGAAAAGATAAGACCCACCACAGTGCCCCAGAAAAGGGCGTTGAAAAAGTATTTTTTGCCGTATTCACCATTTCGCTTTGTGTCGATAACGAAGCGAATAGCAGAGCCTGTGCCTATCATCTGACCGATGGCGAAGATGATGTTGTAGACGGGGAGGACGAGGTTCAGGGCGGCAATTCCCTTTGCGCCCACGGACAGGGAGATAAAGTAAGTGTCTGCAAGGATATAGAGGGATATTCCCACCATTCCGAGGACATTCTGGGAGACGTATTTTGCAAATTGTTTTTCGGTGTTCATTTTAAGCTGTGTGCCTTTCTGATAATGTGATATGCAGTTACTATTTTATCACAATGGAAAGTAAAAATCAATCGTTCTTTTGCGAAATATCGCTTTAATGCACAGATAATAATAAAAATGTCTTTTATGTGATAAAATTAACAATTCTATTTCCAAAAAACTTGACATTTTTGGCGAAACGTGATATAATATAACAAACTTATTTAATATTGCCTTTATATTCTGATGAGCGGAGAGATTATTTTGGACGATATGAACAAGCAAAGACCATTGATAGCAGTAATTGTCAGCGAAGCGGACAGAAGCTTTATATGCAAGGCGCTGAACTGTATTCAGAAAGAGCTTTTCAATGCGGATATGGACGCAGTTGTTTTTTCCACGATCCTCGCAAGGGCGGAAGAGATAACCGTTGAAAACAAGCTGTTTGATGTTATAAATTACGAAAACATCGACGGCTTTATCGTGTTCCTCAAAGGTCTGAGCGGAAGTGATGTTCAGAAAAAGATAGGGGCTGCCGTTGCCGCAACGGGCAAGCCTGTTGTATATATGGACGAATTTGTCAAGACGGACAATAACACGGTCTTTGACTACAAGGAAATGGCTATGACTGCTGCGGCTCATCTTGCGCAGGTGCACGGCGTCAGGACTGCCGCATATATCGACTGCCACGACCATTCGGTATATTATGATTATCTTAGAAAATATATCTGCGATGCGGCTGACAAATGCGGAATAAATATCCCCGAGGATATGAAGCATTTTGCCTGTGACAGTGATGAGAGCCTTGAAAAGGCGATAAATGAACTTATAGCAGGCGGACTCCCTCAGGCTGTTTTATGCTGCACCGATTATTCGGCAGCTGCGGTCATAGGCGAGTTTGCACGGAAAAATATCAAGGTCCCCGATGATATCCTTGTTATGGGCTGCTGCAGCGGTGAGCCGTACAGCACCTCTGTTATGAATATTTCTTCCGTAAAGAGAAATCCCGCAAAGATCGCAGTGAGCGCTGCAAGAAAGATGATCTCAGCTATAAAGGGCACTGAATACTGCCCATACGAGGGCAGCTCCAGCAGCTTTAAAAAGGGATTCAGCTGCGGCTGTGAAAGACTTGACCTGAGCACCCTTTCCGAGTCTGTCAAGAATGAGATGATGCCATACAGTCTTGACGATTTCGACTCGTTCTACAACTATATGCAGGAGGAGCTTATCAGCGCCCCCGATTTTACCGATTTCCTCTGGAAGCTGGACTGGTACACCCTTTACATAAAGGAGCTAAAGGGTCTGTGGCTTTGTCTTAACGACAACATTATGCACACCGCCGCAGATTTCAGCGATTACACAGACGAGATAGATATGCCCTATTTCCGCATAAACGGTCAGGGCGATGTGAATGAGGACAGAAAATTCCACAGGAGCGATATGCTGCCCTTTATTTTCGAGAAAAGGGACAAGCCTGCGGCATTTATCTTCACCCCTCTTCACTTTGAAAATGTAAATTTCGGCTATATCGTTCTTTCCTTCGGTGACAGCGGAGCGGTATATGACCGCATTTATTCCAAGTGGCTCAGATATGTTTCCTGCGCCCTTGAAAAGCAGCGGAGACATACAATTTACTGCGATGATACGCAGAAAGCACAGATTCGTGACCCACTTACGGGTCTGCTCAATATGCGTGGCTTCAAGCGTATGATGACAGAGGAGTTTGCAAGGAGCAAAGGACAGCTTCTAAGGATAATCTCCGTCGATGTGGACAATCTCAGCGGCATAAACAAGGCTTACGGCTACAAGGAGGGCGACAAGGTCCTCCAGAAGATAGGCGTTATCCTGAATAACTGCGCAGGTGAGGGTGATATCTGCGTAAGAGTAAGCGGCGATGAATTTATCATTGCAGGCATTCTTGACAGAAATGACCCTGCGGACGAAGTGCCTTTGAAGCTTGAAAGAAACCTCGAATCCTACAACGGTTCCTGCGTGAACGAATACGGCATTCACATTTATACATCAAAGGTGACGGCGGAGTTTGATTCGCTGGAGCTTCTTGACACCCTGCCCTATGACGCTGCATACAGGCGCAATATGACCAAGGACAATCAGAGCAAAAAGAAGCTTTTGCAGACCCACACGGAAAATGAGGAAACATTTGACCCCGAGGAGCGCAAGTATGTTGGCAAGATGCTCAATGATAATCTGCTGAAATATCAGTTCCAGCCTATCGTTGACGCTCACACGGGCGAGATCTTCGCTTATGAGGCTCTTATGCGTTCGGGCGGAGAGATAAAACTGTCTCCCGTGGCGATACTCAACCACGCTGCGGCTCTGAACAGACTCACAGATGTTGAGCATCTTACCCTTACAAATACATTTGATTATCTTTACACTCACCCCGATGAATTTGAAAACAAAATGCTGTTTGTAAACAGCATTCCCTCCTGCACCCTTTCCGACAGCGATTTTGATGACCTTTATGCAAAATACCGCAGTATTATGGATAAGATCGTCATTGAATTTACTGAGCAGACCGAAGCAAGTGCAGAGCAGCTCAAATCCATCATCGAGCGCAGCCACAGAATGAATTTCAAGATAGCCATTGACGATTACGGCACGGGCTATTCAAACATCAGCAACCTGCTCACCTTTATGCCCCACTGCGTGAAGATAGACAGAAGTCTGATAATGAACATTCAGTCGGACAAGCGCAAGCAGCATTTTACAAGAAACATTATCGAATATGCTCATGACAACAATTTCAAGGTACTTGCTGAGGGTGTTGAAACTCCCGAGGAGCTTGCGGCTGTCATCGGAATGGGCATTGACCTTATTCAGGGCTATTACACCGCAAAACCGTCCTACGAGGTGATCCGGGAAATTGACCCCAAAATAAAAGAAGAAATCGTTCAGATATACAACCGAAGCGGAAATGCCGCATACAAAAAGACGTACTTTACCGATGACGAGGCGGGAATTGACCTTAAAACTCTCGATCTCGGCGGATATACGGATATCTTTATAAGCAGCAGCGAGTATGTTCTGGAGGGAAGCAGCGACTATACATCTGAGCTTTCGGTTATCATCAAGGACGGTATCAAATGCGGTCTTAAGCTTGATAATGTAAATCTCCGCAACGAGCGGGGAGAGCCTTGCATCAAGCTCGGCAGGGGCGCAAAGCTTACTCTTGATATTTCGGGAGAGGTGAGCATTTACGGCTCTGTCCTCGTTCCTGAGACTGCCAACCTGAAAATCGTTGGCGACGGTTCCCTGTCAGTTATCCAGAAGTCCAACAGGAAGTTTGCCATAGGAAATGACATTACCCATTCCTACGGAAACATCGGCATTTATCTTGACAATAAGCTTGATATCAAGGCGGGGGCTGAACAGTGCGTTGCTATCGGCGGCGGAAAAAATACAAGCGGCTCTACAATTGATATCAAAGTAAAAGAGCTTTCACTTGACATTAGCGGCAAGCAGGTACTTGGAATAGGCAGCTTCTATGCTGATTCCAATGTGCGTATAGAGGATTCTTCCGTAACTATGCGTCTCCAGTGCGCTGCGGGAATTGCTGTGGGCGGCTATGGCAGAGGCATCAACGTGTGCATAACCGACAGCAAGCTTAATGTAAGGGCTGAGGGCAAAAATATTTCGGGAATTTACTCCGCATATGCAAATAACGGCAGCATCAACATCATTCGGTGCGATGTGACAATGAGATATAACGGCGAGCTTATTCACGGCATCGGCTTTGAGAACGGCTTTGGAAGCATTACTTCCGAGGACAGCTCCTGTGATATCCGAATGGATGGCGCCAGCTGCTTTGTTCTCGGAAGCTGCGACCGGAATGCAAAGGTCTTTCTTAACAGATGCGGCGGAAATATCGTTCTTTTCTCGGAAAATCCCCATATGCTTTCGGCAAACAAGGACAACATTTCCGTTAAGGACTGCAATTTCTCACGATATTCCGGTACGTAAAAATAACAGTAAAAACAAACAGGGTCATACTTTTTCGGTATGACCCTGTCAGTCTGTCGAAAAAGTCACCCGAAAGGGTGGCTTTTTTGTGTATGATATG
>CAMBJF010000136.1 GCA_945867875.1 uncultured Ruminococcus sp.
CTCGTCCGCAAGGAAAAGATTGCAGAAAACCGCACCCTCACGCCATTCAAATTCCCCCGTCTGACGGTTTGGCATATTAAATCCCGTCACGTCCGCAGGCATAACGTCGGAGGTGAACTGCATACGGTTGTAGCTGAGTCCAAGCGCCTTTGAAAACGCCACCGCCATAGTGGTCTTGCCAACTCCGGGGATATCCTCCAGCAGGATATGTCCCCCTGCGCAGGCAGTCATAAGAATTTTTATGATAATATCGTCCTTGCCGATAACAGACTTGCGAATTTCGTCCGCCGCCGCTTTCAGCATTCCGATAAGCTTCTTGTCAATGTCCATCTGCCGACCTCCGCTTTTTCAGACAGCAAAGCGGCAAGAGTATAGCTCCCGCCGCCTGATGAATGTATTTGGTATTTTTCAGCTTTATCAGCTCATAGAAAGTATAGCCATATCGCCGTTTGTAGCAAGACCTTCCTTGGCATTTGCCGCAGCGATGAGCTTAACGATGCTGCCCTTTGTCCTTCTGAGAGCGCTGTCAAATTCTGAGATAGCGTTCACGAAAGCCTCGTCCTTGTCCTCAGCGTTGTAAGTAGCGCAGGTGAGGAGCACCTTGATGGTGTTGAAGAGGGTGTTGAAGAAGATGAAGTTGTCCCACAGATTAGATGTGCAGTCAGCGTAAGGCATACAATATGTCCAAACGTAGTTTACCATTACCTGCTCGATGTAGTGCTCTCTGCCGTTTTTGAGGAAGTCCTCGTGATATGCCTTCTTCATAGGCATATAGATCTTGTCGTCGTACTTGAATTCCTTCATAGCTCTGTCGCACTTTACATTGGAGAATACAGTGTCAAGGAGCTTATCGTATTCCTCGGAAGTGGGGAGCGCACGGAGAAGTGAAAGACCGTCGCAGAGGCTGTATGCGAAGTTAGGAGTGATAGACTCAAAATACTTCATAACAGAGTCCTGATTCTTGGGCACGTTCATATCACGGATAAATGTGGCAATGTACTTGTCCTGCTCCTCGCCCACAGTCTTTTCAAGCATTCCCTGAAGGGTCTTGTAAGCATAGTTCAGAAGGAGCATACGCTTTTCAAAAACGAAGTTCCTGTTCTGGAGGATCTGCATTGTGAGGACCTTGAACTCCCAGTAATGCTTGAGCTGAGGAAATTTCTTCACAAGCTCCTCGCCCTGCTTTGCAAATTCTGTTTCGTGCTCGGGCTTGAGGTTTGTCATCTTGAAGCTGAGAACGCCGTCAATGCTCATAAGCTTTCTGATAAGGGGCTTCTGATATATAGGGAAAACGTACTCCACAGCGCTGGGAGATGTGAGAATGTTGTACTGAACCTTTTCTTCGAGAGTCTTGTCCTCTGCAAGCTCCTGAAAATAAGACGGTGTGATTATAGGGTATGGCATTATATTTCCTCCAGTCCGAAGCCATAGGCATCGGTTAATTTCAAAGCTCAAAAAATGTCACAAAACAATATGTCTTTATAAGTATATCACACATTCATCAAAAAATCAATGCTTTTAGTAAAAAATACTATATTTTGCACTAAAAATCAATTGTGAAATTGTTGAATACTTATACTAATCTTTAATCAACCTATAGACAAATTCGACAGCTATAACGCAGCCACTCGTCGTCAAGCTTCCTTGCCGGGCGCAAAGCCCGCCTGCGGTCGCTTTCCTAGATTGGCAGCGTTCTATCTGCCGCCTTTGTCTACAGAACGATTAAAGATTAGTATTAACTTTCATTTTCGCTGCTTTCCGAGTTGTTCAGCCCGTATGACAAAAGCATAAGGCTGTCCCCCAGATGAACGTTTTCCGCAATGATATCCTTGTGCTTTGCGGTGAGATCGTAGTGGGAAAAATTCCAGAAAGCCTTTATTCCGCAGCTTACAAGTAGGTCTGTGCATTCCTCCGCCGATTCTCTCGGAATGCAGAGTATAGCCGCCTCGGGGCGCTTTTCTGCAATAAAATCACGTATCTCCGTCATGGGGAGTATTTTCATACCTGCCACCGTCAGTCCCGTCTTGTTTTCGTCGGTGTCAAATATTCCGCAGAGGGTCATTCCGAAGCTTTCAAATTTCATATGAATGGCAATGGCACGGCCAAGGTTTCCCGCACCGATAAGTATGGCTTTTCTGTGCCTGTCAAGCCCCAGTATCCGTCCTATCTCAGAGTGGAGATCGGGGAGGAAGTAACCGCAGCCGGGCTGTCCGAAGCCGCCGAAGCAGTTAAGGTCCTGCCTTATCTGTGAAGCCGTCAGAGACATCTGCGCCGCCAGATCTGCGGAGGATATCCTTGTGCGCCCCTCAGCGATAAGCTCTCCGATAAAGCGGTAATATCTGGGGAGCCTTTTTATTACCGAGGAGGAAATATCCTCTTTTCTTGCCATAGTTCACCATTCCTTACTTGTGAGTTTTTGCTGTGTAATCAAACTGCGGCAGCCCGCAGCACCGCCGCAGACTCCGCAGTTCTAAGTCATTATTACATCATAGCCGCAAGGCGCTTGTTTATCTCAAGGAGGAAGTCCTCGGTGTTGACCTTCTTCTTGTTTTCAAGATGAGAGAGAACGTACAGGTCGCCTGTCATAACGCCCTCTTCAATGGTCTGAACGGTAGCCTTTTCAAGCTTCTCCGCATATTCGGAAAGAGCCTTGTTGCCGTCAAGCTCGCCTCTCTTCTTAAGAGCGCCTGACCAAGCAAAAATGGTGGCAACGGAGTTTGTGGAGGTCTCCTCGCCCTTAAGGTGCTTGTAGTAGTGACGGGTAACGGTTCCGTGAGCAGCCTCGTACTCATAAACACCGTCGGGAGATACGAGAACGGAGGTCATCATACCAAGGCTTCCGAAAGCGGTAGCAACCATATCGGACATAACATCGCCGTCATAGTTCTTGCACGCCCAGATGTAGCCGCCGTTTGAACGGACAACTCTTGCAACAGCGTCGTCGATGAGGGTGTAGAAATATTCGATTCCGGCAGCCTCAAACTTAGCCTTGTACTCGTTCTCGTAAATTTCGGCAAAAATGTCCTTGAAGCGGTGGTCGTACTTCTTGGAGATAGTGTCCTTTGTGGCAAACCAGAGGTCCTGCTTGGTGTCAAGGGCGAAGTTGAAGCAAGCCTTTGCAAAGCTTCTGATAGAGTTGTCCTTGTTGTGAAGTCCCTGGATTACGCCTGAGCTGTCCTTGAAATCGTAAATGAGGGAGCGGGTCTCCTTACCGTCCTTGTCGGTGCATACCAGCTCACACTTTGAGCCCTGCTCAACCTGCATCTCGGTGTTCTTGTAAACATCGCCGTAAGCGTGACGGGCAATGGTTATGGGCTTTGTCCAGGTGGGGAGGAGGGGAGTGATGCCCTTAACGATAATGGGAGCTCTGAAAACAGTACCGTCAAGAATTGCTCTGATAGTGCCGTTGGGGGACTTCCACATTTCCTTAAGGTCATACTCGGTCATTCTCTGAGCGTTGGGGGTGATAGTTGCGCACTTTACAGCAACGCCGTACTTCTTTGTAGCCTCGGCGGAGTCAACTGTTACCTGATCGTTGGTCTCGTTTCTGTGAACAAGGCCAAGGTCATAGTAATCGGTCTTAAGGTCAACGTAAGGGGTGATGAGGATATCCTTTATCATCTTCCAGATGATTCGGGTCATTTCGTCTCCGTCCATTTCAACGAGGGGAGTGGTCATTTTGATTTTTTCAGCCATTTTGGTATACCTCCAATAAAATTTTTCCATATGCACCTTAATAAGGCTTATATTATCGCTTGTCACTCTTTGAAATGCCTGCAATGAAGCCGAGCCCCAGACCTGCGGCAAGCCCTGCGGCGATCATCTGAGGGATATCCCCTGTGATACAGCCGATAATGACGCCTGTTATCAGCCCCAGACACCCTCCCGTCAGGGGAGCGGCGAGCCTGAGCCTTTTTTGGCGGAACTCACGGTCTTTTATCTCCTTGAGCTGCATAAGCCTGTTTCCCCCGTCACCGGTCTCGGTGTCGAAGCTAACCTCTTTAAGAGCTTCACAGGGGAAATCGGGGCATTTGCCGCAATGCTCAAAGCCTTTTTCTTCCGCACATCTGCCCACCTCGCATTCCTCGTCCTCGAACAGCTTTTCACGCTCTTCGGGAGGGGTGAGGTAGGGACAGCCGGGGCAGTCATTTTCAAGGGCGAAGCGGCAGGAGGTGCAGTCCATACCGCATTTTGCCAAGGTCACGGTTTTCTGTTCCATTATTTTCTGATGACAAAAAAGTACAGAAGTAAAATTACAATGGTGGGAATGGAGGAAAGTCCTCTTCTGAGTCTCAGGTTCATCTCGGGAAAGTTCTTTTTCAGCAAGCTGTCAACAGCCATTGATGCGGCTACCGCTAAAATGAATGCTATCCATTCGCCCGCTGTCTGAGGACTTCTTCGTCTTAGTGTTAAAAACTCCATAGTCATTGACCTGCTCTCCATTCCATAATGCCGTAAATTATGTTTACTTTAAAGACTCTCTTGTGTAGTCAAGGAGACCGCCTGCAAGAACGATGTCCTTGGTTCTGCCTGTAAGCTCGCAGAGAACGGGAATTTCCTTTCCGTTTGTCTTGTTCACAACGGTAAGCTCGGAGCGGCCCTCGGAAACTGCCTTTCTTACATCGGCGATAACAAGCTCGTCGCCCTGAGAGATGTTCTCATAATCGGCTTCATTTACGAATGTAAGGGGAAGAATGCCTGCATTGATGAGGTTTGCTCTGTGGATACGTGCAAAGCTCTTAACGAGAACAGCCTTTACGCCAAGATAGAGGGGAGCAAGTGCTGCGTGCTCACGGGACGAGCCCTGACCGTAGTTGGAGCCGCCTACGATGATGCTCTTGCCCATAGACTTTGCTCTCTCGGGGAACTTCTCGTCGCATACTGTGAAGCAGTAGTTGGAGATAGCGGGAATGTTGGAGCGGAGAGGGAGTATCTTTGCGCCTGCGGGCATAATGTGGTCGGTGGTGATGTTGTCGCCGACCTTAAGGGAGCAGCCGCAGTCAATGGATTCAGCAAGAGGTGCAGTCTCGGGGAAAGGCTTGATGTTGGGGCCACGGAGTATCTGAACGGAGTCCATTTCAGCCTCAGATGCGGGAGGAACTATCATATTGTCGTTGATAACAAATTCCTTGGGCATTGTGAACTCGAATGTGCCCTCAAGAGTTCTGGGGTCGGTGAGATAGCCTGTGAGAGCGGAAGCCGCAGCCATTTCGGGAGATACGAGATATATCTGACCGTCCTTTGTGCCGCTGCGTCCCTCGAAGTTACGGTTGAAGGTTCTCAGGGAGATACCCTTGGAGTTGGGTGACTGACCCATACCGATGCAGGGGCCGCAGGCAGATTCGAGTATTCTTGCGCCTGCATCAATCATAACAGCAAGAGCGCCGTTCTGTGCCAGCATATTGAGCACCTGCTTTGAACCGGGAGCGATGGAGAGGGAAACATCGGGGTGAACAGTCTTGCCCTTTAAGATGTGAGCCACCTTCATCATATCCATAAGCGAGCTGTTTGTGCAGGAGCCGATGCAGACCTGATCTATCTTCAGCTTGCCGATCTCCTCAACTGTCTTAACGTTGTCAGGGGAGTGGGGACATGCTGCAAGGGGAACCAGCTCGGAAAGGTTTATCTCAACAACTTCATCATAAACAGCGTCAGGGTCAGCGGAAAGGGGAACATAAACGTCCTCACGCTTCTGAGCCTTAAGGAACTCTCTTGTGGTCTCGTCGGAGGGGAATATAGATGTGGTAGCGCCAAGCTCTGCGCCCATATTTGTAATGGTAGCTCTTTCGGGAACGGAAAGGGTCTTGACACCCTCGCCGCAGTATTCAATTACCTTGCCAACGCCGCCCTTAACGGAAAGACGTCTCAGAACTTCAAGGATAACGTCCTTGGCGGATACCCAGGGGGAAAGCTTTCCTGTAAGCTCAACCTTAACTATCTTGGGATATGTAATATAGTATGCGCCGCCGCCCATTGCAACAGCAACATCAAGTCCGCCTGCGCCAATGGCTATCATACCGATGCCGCCGCCTGTGGGAGTGTGGCTGTCGGAGCCGATAAGGGTCTTGCCGGGAGCACCGAAGCGCTCGAGGTGTACCTGGTGGCAGATACCGTTGCCGGGACGTGAGAAATAAATGCCGTGCTTCTTGGCAACCGAGCCGATGAAGCGGTGGTCATCAGCATTTTCAAAGCCTGACTGGAGGGTGTTGTGGTCTATGTAAGCCACGGATCTCTCGGTCTTTACTCTGGGCACGCCCATAGCCTCGAACTCGAGATATGCCATAGTTCCTGTAGCGTCCTGTGTTAATGTCTGGTCGATCCTGATACCGATCTCGCTGCCCTTGACGAATTCGCCGTCAACAACGTGCGCTTTGAGTATCTTTTCGGTAAGTGTGAGTCCCATTTGAATGATCAATCCTTTCAGTGCATAATACCTGTCTCTTATACACATCTCCGAGCCCACGAGACGCTACGCTAT
>CAMBJF010000137.1 GCA_945867875.1 uncultured Ruminococcus sp.
GATAACCATACAGCTATCTGCGGGTTTGATGTATTTAGTGAAAGAACTTATCCTCTGGGTGTAAAAACGCTGAGACCCAGCTTCAGCCTTACCATATCCTTGTGCTCAGGCTTGACCATATAATAAACATAGCTTTCGATAACGTTCAGAGGGTGTATCGTCCTGCCCTCTATCTTGAACTGCTCATATCCGAGAGGAACATATTTGTTGTAAAGAGTGTCGGGAGTAACGTGAGTGGAAAATTTTGTGGTTTCAAGGAAATTCATCTGAATAGCCTCACAAACAAAAGGCTTTTCCTGCTGAACATTGAGCTGCATACCGCCCATACCCTGAAAAGAGTTGATAGTGGAGCGCTGAATCTGCTGCTTGCCAAGGAAGCTGTAATGCTCACCTCTGCGCTTGCAGTCGGGGAAGCAGTAGGGACAAACCAGAACTTCGAGCCTCTTGCGGTATTTCTCGGGAATTTCCGCAAGTGCCTCCATATTGTTGTTCCAGTTGTAGTCCAGCACCACAAGGCTGTAGTCCTTTTCAAGCTCCTTGATAAGCCCGTCCATATCCCTTATCTGCTTGCAGGTGGAGGAGGTTATCTTGTATTTCGGGAAATTCTTTCTGATGTGATCCTCAACTATCTGAGTGTTGACAATAGCCTCATTCAGTCCGTTGTCCGCAAGTTCAAGGAGCCTGTTGCAGAATTTGTCATTGATGTGCTCCTCGGTAATGTGAGGGTTTGTAAAAGTAAAGCGGCAGGGGATACCTCTTGAATTAAATTCATTCAGCACCCTTTTAATAACATCTTCCGAAGCATATCCGTTGATATTTCGTCCGCCGTTCCATACCGCAGGGGGGAAGCAGCCGTAAACAGATGCGATCTCCACGCCGTCATAAAAATACTCGGGGTGCTCCTTTATCATATCGATAAGAGCAAGATTAAGAGGGCCGTGGGACCAGAAATCGGGAAGATGAAATTTAACGCTCATTTATAAAAACTCCTTAAAAGAAATTGATGTCTTACAATTAATATTTTAACATCTGTATTCTCATATGTCAAGCAGAAATCCCTTAACCGTAATATTTTTCCAGAAGCTCCTTAACGGGAATGCCGTCAATGCTCATACCCGATATCTGACATGAGCTTATGGAAAGCCCTTCAAGGTTGCAGTTTTCGAGTACAGTACCCGACAGGTCGCAGCCCTTGAAAGTGCATCTGTTCATATCAGTGCTTTCAAACTTGCCCCGCTGTATATCACCGTTCTGCATTCTGAGTCCCGACAGAGAAACATCACTGTAAGAGGAATTTGCCATATTGGCATTCTCCACGGTTGTATCTTCAAGCATAACATTTTCAAGCTGAGCCGATATCATATTGCAGCCGCTTACGGTTATCTCGGAGAAATCGCAGTCAACAGCGGAAACAGCGTTAAAGTTGCAGCCTGCGATGTTGGAGTAGGAATAATCGCAGTCACGGCATATGTCTATCTTCTGATTTTGCAGGTTCATTTAAAAATCCTCCTTGTTATAAAAATCGGCGGCATACGCCCATATGAGGGTATGCCGCCGACGGAATATCAGTCAGAACTGATTACTTTTCAGCGATAACATCAACGCCGGGAAGAACCTTGCCCTCGAGGTATTCGAGAGAAGCACCGCCGCCTGTGGAGATGTGGGACATCTTGTCAGCGAAGCCGAGCTGCATAACAGCTGCAGCGGAGTCGCCGCCGCCGATGATAGTAGTAGCGTCTGTGTCAGCAAGAGCCTGAGCCACAGCGATAGTACCCTTAGCAAGAACAGGGTTCTCGAAAACGCCCATAGGACCGTTCCAAACAACAGTCTTAGCAGACTTTACAGCCTCAGCGAAGAGAGCCTGAGTCTTGGGACCGATATCAAGACCCATCTTGTCAGCGGGAATGCTGTCAGAGGAAAGATACTCAACAGCGATCTCAGCATCGATAGGATCGGGGAAAGCAGCTGCAACAGCAGTATCAACGGGAAGAAGAAGCTTCTTGCCGAGCTTTTCAGCCTTAGCCATCATTTCCTTGCAGTAATCAATCTTCTCGTCGTCAACGAGAGAAGTACCAACCTCGTAGCCCTTAGCCTTGAGGAATGTGTAAGCCATACCGCCGCCGATGATAAGTGTGTCGCACTTGTCGAGGAGGTTGTTGATAACGTTGAGCTTGTCAGCGACCTTAGCACCGCCGAGAATAGCAACGAAAGGACGAACGGGATCCTCAACAGCATTGCCGAGGAACTTGATCTCCTTCTGCATAAGGTAGCCTACAGCGGTCTCCTTAACGAACTTTGTAACGCCTGCTGTGGAAGCGTGAGCACGGTGAGCGGAGCCGAAAGCGTCCATAACGAATACCTGGTTGTCAACGAGATCGCCGAGCTCCTTGGAAAGGTTCTCGCCGTTCTTGGTCTCATCAGCGCCTCTGAAACGAGTATTCTCGAGAACAACGATCTCGCCGTCCTTCATCTCAGCAACAGCCTTCTTAGCGTTCTCGCCTACAACGTTGTCGTCAGCAGCGAAAACTACCTTGGTATCAACGAGTTCAGCAAGTCTGTCAGCAGCAGCCTTAAGAGAGAACTTAGCCTCAGGGCCGTTCTTGGGCTTGCCGAGGTGAGAGCAGAGAACAACCTTGCCTCCGTCGGAAATGAGCTTCTTGATAGTGGGGAGAGCAGCCTGGATTCTGTTATCGTTGGTGATAACGCCGTCCTTCATAGGAACGTTGAAATCAACTCTTACGAGAACCTTCTTGCCCTTAACGTTAATGTCGTCAACAGTGACCTTGTTTAATCCTGCCATTGGTATGACATCCTTTCGTAAATTGATACGGCTTAATAACCGTTTGGCATACAAGCCATTGATTATATTTTATACCATTTTCGGAAATTTTGCAATAGTTTTCGGGAATTTTTTGACTTTTGCCTCGAAAATTTTACTGAACTCTGTGGTCAATGACCCTCTTGGTCTTTTTCTCGCTTCTTGGGAGCGTGCCCTCGGGAACCACAGTGACCTTGGGAGTGACGCCTATAAGCGACCTGAACAGCTCTGTTATCTTCTTTTCGGTGTCATCAAAATTAACTCTGCCCTCAGCCTCAGCAGTCAGCAGCATAACGTCCTTGTTCTTTTCGTCGTCGTGGGCGATGTTTATGCTGTATTCGCTCTTCACGCCGTCGATTCTCTTAAGAACTTCCTCCACCTGACTTGGGAACATATTAACGCCGTGAACCTTGAACATATCGTCGCTTCTGCCCTTGATGATGTCAATGCGAGGATAGCTTCTGCCGCAGGAGCACTTTTCGGGAATGATGCGGGAGATATCGTGAGTACGGAATCTGAGCAGGGGAGCGCCCTCCTTGACGAGCGTAGTAATGACGATCTCGCCCTCAGTGCCGTCAGGAACAGGTTTGCCGGTTTTGGGGTCGATTACCTCTATGTAAATATAATCGTCCCAGTAGTGGATACCCTTTTCCTCGGAGCAGTTTATGCCGATGCCCGGACCGTAAATCTCAGTCAGACCGTAAATATCATAAAGCTCAATGCCAAGCCCCTCGGAGATAGATTTTCTCATCTTGTCGCTCCATCTTTCCGAGCCGATAACGCCCTTTTTCAGGAAAATTTTGTCCTTAATGCCACGCTTATTTATTTCCTCCGCCAGCAGCAGTGCATAAGAAGATGTGGCAGTGATAACGGTCGATTTAAGGTCCATCATCATCTGGAGCTGCTTTTCGGTGTTACCGGGGCCCATAGGAATAGCCATAGCCCCAAGCTTTTCGCAGCCGTTCTGGAAACCGATACCCGCAGTCCATAAGCCGTAGCCGGGAGTTATCTGAATCCTGTCCTTTTTGGTGATGCCCGCCGTCTCGTAGCACCTTGCGAACATAATAGCCCAGTCATCAACGTCCTTGGCAGTGTAAGGGATAATAACAGGCTTGCCAGTAGTGCCCGAAGACGAGTGGATACGAACGATATCCTCATCGGGAACTGCCTGAATGCCCAAAGGATAAGCGTTTCTCAGGTCATCTTTGCTTGAAAAGGGGAGCTTTTCAAAATCCTCCTGGCTCTTCACCCCGTCAATGCCCATTTCACGGTACATTTTTCCGTAGTAGCTGTCAGTTTTGATAAGCCGCTGGATCTGAGCGTTTACCTGTTCAAGCTGAACATTATTAAGCTGCATAAAAAGTCCTTCTTTCATATATTTAAATTTTTTTGCTCAATTCTGCAAAATAACGAAGCTCATTCCTCATCAATAAACAGAAAAAACATATTCCTGCCGTTTATTTTTATAACTGCGGCATAAGCAAATTCCGCCCGCCCCACTTTCGAAATCGGGCTTTATAGGGCTGTGTCCGACGTCACTCGTTCTGTAATTTTTTTGGGGCATCAGACTGTCGGTTCGTAACGATACGTTGGTATATCTATAATGTTGGGGGACGAGTCTCCCTCCGTCCCGCTTCTTAAATGTGGGATAACGGGACGGGAAACCCGTCCCCTACAGCAATATAAAATCAACCCGTCAAAATTCAGTTTATCAGGCTGCCCGCTCACTCGCCGACCGCAGCCAGCCCCGCATTGAAAACCTTTTTATTAGCCTCAACAAACCTCTCAGGCACCCTGCGTTCTATCTCCGCAATAAGCGCCTCAGGAGAGATACCAAGCCGTCCCGTTCCCGCCGCAGCACCGAGGATAGCGGAGTTGTAAAACTTTGCTCCCAGCTCGCCGCAAAGCTCCGAAGCGTCCACCACAATACACTCACATTTTTTCTTTATGTACTCTATCATTTGGGCGCCGTCATACCCTGAATCGTGAAGCGACTCAGTGGCAGGCTTGACGGGAATCCTGTTTACCACAACAAACCCGCCCTTTTTCAGATACATAAGATTTCTCACAGCCTCCGCAGGCTCAAAAGCGATTATCATATCCGCACTTCCGAAAGGGATAAGTGGGGAATATGCGTCATCGCCAATGCGAATATGGCTCGTTACCGAACCGCCTCTCTGCGCCATACCGATAGTTTCAGCGGAATGAACCGTGTTCCCCAGCGTCATAGCCGCCGAAGCGATAAGCTTTGAAGCCAGCACAGTTCCCTGACCGCCGACACCGCAAACCAGAATATCCTTTTTCATCAGCAGTCACCTCCGATAGCGTCAACAGGGCAAATGTATGTGCAAAGACCGCAGCCCGTGCAAAGCCCCTTGTCAATAAATACGTTCTTGCCGTTCGCAACAAGCGCAGGACAGCCAATTTCCTTAATGCACTTCTTGCAGCCGATGCACTTGTCCGAAACGCCCAATTTTCCCACAGGCTTAGTGATAGCAATGCAGGGTGACTTGAAGATAATAGCCTTAACGCCGCTTATCTCCGCACATTCCTTTACCGCCGCCACAGCTTCATCAAGCTTTAGCGGGTCAACCGTGATAATTTTCTTGACGCCGATACCCTCCAGTATCTTCTCAATGCTCACCTTGTCCACCACATTGCCCATCATCGTCCGACCCGTGCCGGGGTGAGGCTGATGACCCGTCATAGCCGTAGTGGAATTGTCGAGCACGCAAAGTATCATATCCGCCTCGTTGTAAACAGCATTGACCACGCCAGTCATACCCGAAGCAAAGAAAGTGGAATCGCCCACAAAAGCAAAGCTTACAGCGTCCTTGTCAACGTGATTGAAGCCCTGCGCCATAGTGATGCCCGCACCCATACAAAGACAAGTGTCCACCATATCAAGGGGCATAGCATTTCCAAGGGTGTAGCAGCCGATATCGCCGCAGAAATAAGCCTTTCTGCCCTTCATAGCCTTCTTTACCGCATAGAACGAAGCCCTGTGGGGACAGCCCGCACACAAAACAGGGGGACGTACAGGAAGCGATGGCATATCCGAAATGTCAATGCCCTCTCTTGCGTCATTCCTGCCAAGGAAAGCGCTCAGTACCTTTGCCGCATAATCCGCAGAATTTTCACCCGCAGCCTTGACATCGCCGCTGAGCTTTCCTTTTATCTTAACATCTAAACCGTGCTTTCCGACTACCTCCAAAAGCTCCTCCTCAATAAAAGGACTGAGCTCCTCAAGACAGACAGCCTCCTCAACGCCATCAAGACATTTCAGCGCAAAGTCCTCGGGGAACGGGTAAGACACCGCCACTCTGCAAAGCTTAACGCCGTCCATATCTTTCAGATATTCCTTAGCATAAGCATAGCTTATACCGCTTGCAAAAACCGCCTTGGAGCCATTTCCCTCGCAACTGTTCCTTGCGTATGACGAAAGCTCCCTGCCCATTTCCGGATTGCGCTTTTCTATCATCTCGTGATTTTGATAAGAAAGCCTCGGGAAAATGACCCACTTCTTCGAGTCCTTCACAAAGCCCTCATACTGCTTCGGAGATGTTGTATCCGCAGTCTCCACAGATGCATAAGCGTGGCATATTCTTGTGGCTGTCTCTTATACACATCTGACGCTGCCGACGATATGCAGTGTGTA
>CAMBJF010000138.1 GCA_945867875.1 uncultured Ruminococcus sp.
CTGCATATCGTCGGCAGCGTCAGATGTGTATAAGAGACAGCTATAATACTTTATTATATAGTATTATAGAAACTTTATGTAAGGAGTGAAGCTTTTGTCACAGAAATTTCCTGATCCTCCCAAGGAGGAGAATGAGACCTTTATGTATAAGCTTGCGGCTTTCATTGTTGATAAACGCAATCTGGTATTCCTTTTATGGATATTCCTGCTGATATTCAGCATCTTTGCCAGTAATTGGGTAAAGGTCGAGAACGACATCACCGCATATCTCCCCGATTCCACCGAAACAAGGCGTGGACTTACCCTTATGGACGAACAGTTCACCACCTACGGCACCGCTTCAGTAATGGTATCGAACATCACCTATGACAAGGCAGAGGAGCTTGCCGAGCAGATCGAGGCGATAGACGGCGTTTCCGAAGCCGCTTTCGACAATACCGAGGATCACTACAAAAATTCCTCTGCAATGTTCTCCGTTACCTTTGACGGCGAGGAGGACGATCAGATAAGCATTGACGCTATGGACGAGATCAGAGCGATGCTTGCTGATTATGATCTGGCAATTTCAAGCACCGTGGGAAGTGACTCTTCCGCACAGCTTGCAAAGGAGATGCAGACGGTAACGGCTGTTGCTGCGGGAATTATCCTGCTGGTACTGCTGTTCACATCAAAGGCATATGCCGAGATACCTGTGCTTGTAGCTACATTCGGCGCTGCTGCCCTTGCAAACTCAGGAACAAACTTTCTGCTGGGCACTATCTCATTCATTTCAAACTCCGTAACTATCGTGCTCCAGCTGGCTCTTGCCATCGACTACGCTATCATTCTTATCCACCGATACAGCGAAGAGCACGAGCATATGGACTGCCGTGAAGCGTGTATCACAGCTCTGAGCAAGGCTATCCCCGAGATATCCTCCAGCTGCCTTACCACCGTTTCGGGTCTTATCGCCCTTGCATTTATGAAGTTCAGGATAGGCGGAGACCTTGCTATGGTGCTCATCAAGGCAATTATGTTCAGTATCCTGTCCGTATTTACCCTTATGCCCGGACTTATTATGCTTTTCTCCGGTCTTATCGACAAGACTGTCCATAAGAACTTCGTTCCCAAGATATCCGCTGTGGGCAAGTTTGCATTTGCCACAAAATATATTATTCCTCCCGTTTTCGTTGCAGTTGTGTGCGTTGCATTTGTATTCTCCAACAAGTGCCCCTACTGCTACGGAACAACTGACCTTGAACACTCCCGCTACAGCGAGCAGCAGCTTGCGGAGCAGAAGATAAAGGACACATTCGGTTCAAATAACCTTGCCGCCCTCATCGTCCCGTCAGGGGATTATGAATCCGAGGGCAAGCTCATACGGAAGCTTGAAAGCTACAGTCAGGTGGAATCCTGTATGGGCCTTGCAAATATCGAGGCAATGGACGGCTATGTGCTCACCGATGCACTGACCCCGAGACAGTTCTCCGAGCTTGTTGACCTTGACTATGAAGTGGCAAAGGTGCTTTATGCGGCATATGCTATCAACGAGGAAAACTACGGCGAAGTGGTAAACGGTCTTGAAGCATACTCAGTTCCCCTCATTGATATGTTTATGTTTACATATGACGAGGTGGACAAGGGCTATGTCACCCTTGACGATGACCTTATGGACACCCTCGAGGACCTCCACACCACTCTTGACAAGGCGCTTTTACAGCTAAAGAGCGATGAATACACAAGAATCCTTGTTTACTTGAATCTCCCCGAAGAGGGCGATGAGACCTTCGACTTCTTACAGACCATTCACAGGGAAGCCGAGAAATATTATCCCGACAAGGCGGACGAAATTCTCCTCGTGGGCAACTCCACCAGTGACTATGACCTTTCATCCTCTTTCGTAACGGATAACCTCATCATCAGTATCCTTTCCGCACTCTTCGTTATCATAATCCTGCTTTTCACATTCAAATCCGCAGGACTTCCCGTTCTCCTTATCGCAGTTATCCAGGGAAGTATCTGGATGAACTTCTCATTCCCTTACCTTGAAAATACGAGCCTGTTCTTCCTCAGCTACCTTATCGTAAACTCCATTCAGATGGGTGCGAACATCGACTACGCTATCGTTATTTCAAGCCGATATATGGACCTTAAGCAGGAAATGCCCATTAAGGACGCTATCACCGAGACCCTTAATCAGGCGTTCCCCACTATCATCACATCTGGCGCGATCCTTGCGGCTGCGGGTATCCTTATCGGTCAGCTTTCCTCCGACGGAACCATTTCCTCCATCGGCGTATGCCTCGGACGAGGAACTATTATGTCCATCGTTCTTGTAATGGGCGTTCTTCCCCAGATACTTCTCCTTGGCGATACCATTATCGAAAAGACCTCCTTTACAATCAAAAAGCGTGAGCGCACACAGGTATCCAGCGGCAAGATCGCTGTTACCGGTATGATCCACGGATATGTAAACGGTCGTGTTGACGCTATCGTTAACGGTATCATCATCGGTGATGTTGACGCTAAGATCGAAAGCAAGAATTTTGAAGAGCTCGACAAAATTAACGAGGGCTTCAGGCTGGAGAACAGCGGAAATGCCCCCGACAACAGCACCCCCGATGAAAACGAGAGAGAGGAGGCACGGAAATGATTAAAATGAAACGCTGTGCGGCTGCCGCTCTTGCGGTAATGCTCTCTGTCAGCCCCATATACGGCTGCGGATATGTTTTCGCCGAGGAGCAGTCTCTTTCGGCTGGAGCCTCTGCAAATGCACTTAAAGAGGACACCGTTTATATCAATTCCGCCGAGGAATATGTTGAGTTTGCCAAAAACTGCACCCTCGACAGCTATTCAAGAGGCAAGACCTTTATTCTTAACACCGACATAAATTTCTCCGCCGAAAAGGTGGACTTTATCCCCGTGCCCTCATTCAGCGGCACATTCGAGGGCAACGGCCACAAGATAAGCGGATTTTCCATAAGCGACAATGGCTCTGTTCAGGGACTTTTCAGATACATCGAAAAAAGCGGCAGGGTCAAAAATGTAAGCGTTACCTGCAAGATATCTCCATCGGGCACATCTTCCAAAAGCGGCGCAATTGCTGGCGTGAACAGGGGAACTATATACGGCTGCACCGTTGACAGCGTTGTTACGGGCAAGGAATACTGCGGCGGAATTGCGGGCGTTAACGAGGAAACTGGACTTATCTCCTGCTGCAAGGTGGGCGGACGCATTCAGGCGGAGCATTTCACTGGCGGAATTGCAGGCGAGAATCGTGGCTGCATTATGCTTTCCGAAAACTCGGCCTCCGTAAACACCGATGTGTCCGACAGCGGACTTGACATCGAGAACATAAACATTGACGATATCTACTCCACCGAGAAGTCCAACGATTCCACCGATGCAGGCGGAATTGCGGGATATTCCTCGGGAAATATCATCAAGTGCACAAACCGTGGAGACGTGGGATATTCTCACATCGGCTACAACATCGGCGGTATCTGCGGCAGGCAGAACGGCTATGTAAACAACTGCGAAAACTACGGCACCATAAACGGCAGAAAGGACACAGGCGGCATCGTCGGTCAGGCAGAGCCCCATTTCTCTCTCCTTTTCTCTGAATCCTCAATGCAGAAGCTGAGAGACAGGCTTGACGAGCTGAACGTTATCGTTGACAAGACCATTGACGACGCAAACAACGCCTCCGACACCGTTTCGGGCGACATCGACATCACCCTTGACACCCTTAAAGCCGTAAAGAATGACACCGGCGACCTTATGGACAGGACTGACGATATCCTGAATGATAACATCGACTCCGTAAACGAGCTGAGTGCCCGTGTTACCGACCTTATCGATATGGCAAAGCCTGCGTCCGACAGCTTTTCCGATGCCTCCGATGCATTCAGTGATGCTGTTGACAAGCTTTGGGAGGCAAATGACCTCCTTGGCGACGCTATGGACAATACGGACAATGCCCTCGACACCCTTTTCCCCGCTCTTGATGACCTGTCCGATGCCCTTGACTCTTTGCAGGACGCAAACGATTCTATGCAGGACAGCCTTGGAACGGCTCAAAGCTCTATCGGTGATTCAGACGGCCTTGCGTCAACTCTTAACAATCTCCAGAACCAGTTTTACATAATCGCTCAGAACATCGAGGCTATGAGCGAGATAGTCAAGAACCTTATCACCGCTCTCGATGATTTCAATTCATCATCTGACAAAAATGATGCGATGGACAAGATAAAGGACAGCCTTGACAGACTTCAGGACAGCCTTGACGGTGTTTCCGACCAGCTCAAAGATGCCGATGACGCTATACAGCGCCTTCAGGACCTCCTTGATTCAAATTCAGATGATGCCGATGCATACAGGGAGTGCATAAGCGAGATACTTGACGTGTTCACAGGCGGGGCATTCGAGGATATGTTTGACGCACTTTCCGACCTTATAGACGGCGTGAATGACCTTGTTGACAGCTCTGCTATAGACGATATAAAGGACGAAATAACAAAATGCGCCGACCTTATCAGAAATCAGGGCAATGCGGCTGTTTCTTCGGATATAGACTTATCAAAGCCCAATGACATAACCTTTGACGACCTCTCTGCCATTATCGACTACCTTATGGACACATCATCAGCGGTAGGCGATGCAGAGGGTGCGGCGGGCTCACTTGTTGATAGGATAAAGGAATCTTGGCCTTTCCTCGATGACGGCGCAGCGGCTGCGATAGCGGCGGCATATACCGCAGAGGAAGCCGTTCAGCATACCTCCGATGCTTCAGTGAACCTTTCCGACGGAATGGATCAGCTCCGTGCCATAAACGATTATTTTGCAGGCAAGGAGAAGATAAATTTCTCGGGCACAGATGATGAATTTGATGCTCTGAGAACAAGTCTTTCCGATAATATCAGCGATCTGCTGGATAATCTTGATGTTTTAAACGCCTCCGCAGGGGATTCGGTCAATATCCTTTCCGATGACCTTAAAGCGATGAACTCCAAGGCTTCCGAGGTATATGACGTTATTATGGATATGTCCGACGAGCTCGCAGATGACCCCAAGAGCCTTGAGGATTACACCGAGGACATTTCCTCCTCCGATACCGAGGGCAGAGCAGACGGCAAGATAGCAGGCTGCACCAATAACGGTCAGGTGCTGGGTGATGTTAGCGCAGGCGGCATCGTTGGCACAATGGGCATTGAAAATTCCATTGACCCTGAGGGTGACATTGAGCAGAAGGGCGACAGGTCGCTGAACTTCATCTATCAGTCAAGAACAGTTGTGAGAAGCTGCACAAACAACGGCGAGGTCAAGTCCAAGAAGGACTGCGCAGGCGGCATTGCGGGAACGATGGACACAGGCTGCATCATAAGCAGCTGCGGCTATGGAAATGTTTCCTCAACCGACGGCAGCTATGTTGGCGGCATTGCGGGAAAATCCTCCTCAGCTATCTACGGCAGCTATGCAATGTGCCGCATCGAGGGCGATGACTACATCGGCGGAATCGCAGGCTTTGCCCACGATATGAGCAGCTGCGCAAGCTATGTGATAATTACCGGGTCCGACGAATATTCGGGTGCTGTGGCAGGCGACTGCGACGGCGAAGCAGAGGGCAATATCTTCACCGAAAACGGCACAGGCGGTATTGACGGCGTAAGCTACGAGGGCAAAGCATATCCCGTGCCATACAGCGAAATTTGCGCAATGGAAAATATCCCTGATGAGTTCAGGTCCCTTACCCTCACCTTTATGGCTGATGACAAGGTAGTCGACACCATTGACTTCAAGTACGGCGATACCATAAGCGAGAACAAGCTCCCCACGCCTCCCAAGAAAACAGGCTGCTACGCAAAGTGGGAGGAGCACGATTACGAGAATATGACCTACGGCGCAGTGATAAATGCGGAATATGAGCCGCTCATCACTTCCATTTCCTCCGACATCACCCGTGAGGACGGCCGCTCCGTATTTATGGCAGAGGGCGATTTCTCCGACACCGATAAGCTTGAAGTCACCGAAAATCCCGACGGCAGCTGGAGCGTTGTTGTTCCTGCAGGCGGTGACGGGGAGAGAACTATCCGATTCCTGCCCGAAACCGCTCCAAAGAAAACGATGCTGAGGGTGGACGGAGTTGTCACTTCCTTTGAGACCGACGGCAGCTATATTGTATTCAAGGTACAGAGCAATAATTTTGTTGCTGCCGCTTCAAAGAAGCCCTTGAATGTTCCTCTTATAGCAGGAGTATCAGGCGGCGGCGTTGCCCTTATCGCTATCCTTGCTACTGTGATAGACAGGAAGAAGAGGAAAAGCAAGATAAACGGTGACAAGACCGAAAAGAAAAAGGAACTCAAAAAAGAAAAAGCCGCAAAGTGATAAATGAAGATCCCATTCATACAGCTTTTAAAGCCGTATGAATGGGATCACAGTCTGTCGAATAACCCCTAATTCGCAAGCGGATTAGGGGTTAAAAAGTATA
>CAMBJF010000139.1 GCA_945867875.1 uncultured Ruminococcus sp.
ATTTTCTTTTCAATTTTTTCTAAAAAAGGCTTGACAAACAGTAACAGGTTTATCGGACAGATAAACCAAAACAAGAAATACAGAAAGGTCGAATAAAAATGATAACGGAACGCCTTAAAAAGCAGATAGAATTTCTTCTTGAAGCGGACAAAATGAAGAGCCTTTACAGGCAGACATACATAATCCACGATGAAAAGCGGTGCGACTCTATGCGTGATGCGGAAGATGACGGGTATCACAAACGGCGGGAAAATGATGCGGAGCATTCCTTTCATCTGGCGCTTTTTGCAATGACCCTTGCGGAGCACGGCAATGTTCCCGTTGACCTGCTTAGGGTGATGAAAATGGTCACTATCCACGACATTGTTGAAATAGACGCAGGGGACACCTATTGCTATGACAAAAAGGGCTATGAGACCAAGCGTGAGCGTGAGGAAAAGGCTGCGGACAGGCTTTTCGGTATATTGCCCTCCGATCAGGCGGCGGAGTACAGAGGTCTGTGGGAGGAGTTTGAGGCTATGGACACGGCGGAGTCACGCTTTGCGGCGGCGTTGGACAGAATGCAGCCAATGCTTCTTAACTATGCAAAAAACGGTGTGAGCTGGCAGGAGCACGGTTTGGCTTACAGTCAGGTATATGAGCGCAACAGGCACATCGGAAACGGCTCCGAGGAGCTGTGGGAATATATGGAGAATGTGCTGAAAGATTCGCTGGGTAAGGGCTTTTTGAAAGATGAATAAGCATACCCTGCGGAGGTGAGATAATGGCAAAGCACGAATTTGGGATAATGCAGAACCCTCCTAAAAGCGGCAAAAGGTATGATAAATATGAACCGCAGGAATATAACTGCATATCTGTCGATGACGATTATATTGAACCTATTCTTTCGGATTTCGATAACATTAATTTCTTTTGGCATTCGATTGATGTTCCGGAAAAGGGACTTTGCTATTGCGGAATAACACTTGTCCCGCCCACATCTATGCAGGCGTTTATTTCCGTAATTGACGGAAACAAACATTTATCAGAGCTTAAATCGCTTATGCAGAAAGCACTTGATAAAAATAAATGGGTTATTCATTATGGCTTGTGATTTTGAAAGGAAAAATATTATGAAATTCAGACCGTGCATTGATATCCACAACGGACAGGTGAAGCAGATAGTCGGCGGCAGCCTTGCGGACAAAAATTCTTCCGCCAAGGAAAATTTTGTCTCGGAGCAGGGCGGCGAATTTTATGCCCGGCTTTACAAAGACAGGGGGCTGACGGGGGGGCACGTTATAATCCTCAATCCAGCGGGCTCGGAGTATTATGAGGCGGACAGGAAGCAGGCTTTTGCGGCTCTCGGCGCATTTCCGAAAGGACTTCAAATCGGCGGCGGAGTGAATGCGGATAATGCGGCGGAGTATCTTGAAAAGGGTGCTTCCCACGTTATTGTCACGTCCTATGTTTTCAAGGACGGCAGCATCAGCTTTGAGCGGCTCGAACGGCTCAAAAGTGAGGTGGGGGCGGAGCATATCGTCCTTGACCTTTCCTGCCGAAAGAGGGACGGGAAATATTTTATCGTGACGGACAGGTGGCAGAAGTTTACGGATATGGAGGTCACGGCGGACAATATTATGATGCTCCGTGGCTATTGCGATGAATTCCTCGTTCACGCCGTTGATGCAGAGGGAAAGCAGAAGGGCATTGAAGAGGGGGTTGCATCTCTTCTTGGAAATACAGACGGCATTGTTTCCACATATGCGGGGGGGATCGGCTCGTATGAAGATATTGAGCTGCTCCGAAAGCTTGGAAAGGGCAATGTTGATTTTACTGTGGGCAGTGCGCTTGATATTTTCGGCGGGTGCTTGGAATTTGAGAAAATTGCGGGGATAAAGTGAAAACAGCTCAGACTTTGTTTGGATAAGGTCTGAGCTGCTTTTCATTCTTTTTTTAGTGTCACGGTGAACCGTGAGCCTTTTCCGACGACGCTTTTTACTTCAATGCTGCCGCCGCAAAGCTCGGTTATCTGCTTTACAAGGGCAAGGCCCAGGCCGCTGCCCTCGTCCTTTCGGGAGCTGTCGGACTGATAGAAACGGTTGAAAATGTGCTTGCAGTCCTCTTCGGATATGCCGCAGCCGTTATCCTCAATGAAAAAAACGATGTTATCCTTTTTGTGCCTGAGCACCATTTTTATGCTGCCGCCCTCATCGGAAAATTTTACGGCGTTGTCGATGAGATTTACCCATATATGCAGCAGCAGGCTTTCGGGGCCGAGATATGTTGTCTCTTCAAGGTCGATGTCAAAGCAGATGTCCTTGGCTGTCCACTTTGGTTCAAGGAGCAGCAGGGCACGGCGTATCTGCTCATCAAGCCTGAACTCTTCCTTTTTTGCGGGTATCGCCTGATTTTCAAGCTTTGAAAGGAGCAGGATATTGCCCACAAGCTCGGCAAGCCTTTTTGTGTTGAAAAGTATCTTTTCAACATACTCGCTCTGCTCCTCAGGGGGGATATTTTTCTCCTGCAAAAGCATTGCGTAGCCCTCTATTGCATTTATGGGGGTCTTGAATTCGTGGGACACGCTGGAAACAAAATTAGTCTGAAGCTCCTCGACCGTGCCAAGCTCGGAAGTCATAAGATTGAAATTATTGAAAGTGTCCTGCACCTCAGTGATGAGGGATTTTGTTTGCAGCCGCACGGAGAAATCACGTTTTGCCACTTTTTTCATTGCCCGGCTGAGCTTTGTTACGGGGGAGAGGATAAGAAAGCTTGCAAGGCGGCCGAAAACTATTCCGAGTATCACGCAGAATATCATAAGCCACGCTGTTGCGGGCATTGTGGGGACGTGACCGAAGCATAGTTTCAGGATATATATGATAAGTTCCGCAAACCCGAGGGTCAGAAGTATCACGCCGATTATGAGCAGGGTCATTGCGATGATTATGCCGAGACCTGTTTTTTTGTCGGGGTCCTTTTTCTTCATCAGAGCTTCACCACCTTATAGCCTACTCCACGCATTGTAACGATACGGAAGTCGGGGTTGTCTCGGAAACGGTCTCTGAGCCTGCCGATATGTACCTCAACGGTGTGGGCTTCCGCATCGGACTCATAGCCCCAGATATCGTCCATAAGCTGCTGCTTTGTGAAAATTTTTCCGGGGTATGATGCCATTTTGTAGAGGAGCATAAACTCTTTTTGGGGGAGCTGTGTGCTGCCCTTGTTGTCGGTGACGGTCATTGAGTCATACTCGAGAACTGTTGAGCCTATGGTCTGGCGGCGGTCGCTTATCATCTGTGCTCTTCGCAGCAGTGCTCCCACTCTCAGAACCATTTCATTTACATTTACGGGCTTTATCATATAGTCATCTGTGCCCGAAACAAAGCCCTCACGCATATCATCGTATGCATCTTTTGCGGTTATCATAAGGACGGGGGTGGTTATGCCTGAGTCACGGAGGGAACGGACAAGCTCATAGCCGTCCACCTTTGGCATCATTACATCGGAGATTATGAGGTCAAAATATTCCTTGTCAAGCATTTCGAGGGCCTCGCTGCCGTCCTCCGCTCCTGCGGCATAATATCCGTTTCGGGTGAGCACCCTTTGGAACAAAAGCCGCAGCTCTCGGTCGTCCTCGGCGATAAGTATTTTAAACATAACAAAACTTCTTTCGTAATTTCGGGAAAGCTTTCCCTTTTTCTGAATATTATAACATAGTCGGCTGTGTTTTGCAAGGCAGATGTGCCGCCATGGAAAATATTTTTCCGATATATTCACATTTCGGGACTTACCCGAATAAAATGTAATACATCATTCTAAGTTATAATTTGGAGGTCACGCTTATGTTTGACGAATATAAATTCCCGCCGGGAAAGCAGGACGGGTTCCGTGAGGCTGTGAGCATTGAGGCTATGCGGATATTTGACACCTGCTCCGAAAGAGACTGCATCACCGATCTTGCTGTTACCCTTGATGAGGGCAGCACACTGACCGACACTATGACCGTTGTCAAGACACGGTGCGCTGAGGTTTCCGGTGTGTGCATTTCCATTGACAGCGTTCCCTTTAAAAAGGGCTGCTATGCTGTTGATATTACTTACACATTCAGACTTTCTATGGACGCTTACGAGAGAGCCTGCGCCGATAATCCCACTCCTCTTGAGGGTACTGCGGTATGGAACAAGAGAGTTATCCTTTACGGCAGCAAGGGCAGCTTCAAGACCTTTGACAGCGATGACAATGTTTCGGGCGAAACTGACAGCTGCTGCAGAATATACACAAAGCCTAAGGTTACGGTGAGCGTTGTTGAACCTATCGCTCTTGAAACGAAGATAGACTGCTATGCCCCTGCTCCTGTAAACTGTGATGCTGTGGCGACAGTAAGGGGTATTCTTGTTACCCTTGGACTTTTCAGCGTTGTCAGAATTATGAGACCCGTTTCGATCCTCGTTCCCACCTATGATTACTGCATTCCCGACAAGGAGTGCTTTGTATCCGCCGAATCTCCGAGAGAGATCTTCGGACGGCTGGAATTTCCCAGCGACGAATTTTTCCCCGGAGCCTGCCGTGCTCCCGCAGCAGATATCCCTCCCGCAGAATGCCGCACGGAACGGACGGATTTTGACTATATGCCCGAGAACGGCGAGATAAACGAATAACCATATAATAAAACAGCAGTATCGCTTTTTGGGCGGTACTGCTGTTTGGCGTTAAGCATTGATAGGCTGTGTCGGTTCACTGCCGTATTTTTTCAGAAGTCTCTTTCGGCAAAGGAAATATGCGGGGATAAGGAACAGGTCTGCAAGTATCCAGGCGGCGGGGGAGGCAAAGCAGGCGGCATTAAAGCCGATAACTCCAACGAAATACGCCGTCACGCCTCTGCCGACCATTTCAAGGACGCCTGCAAAGGTGGCTGTGGGGGAAAAGCCCATTCCCTGAATGGAAAAACGTACTATATTTACAAGGGCGAGGGGAAAATAGAAGGCTGCGAGGGTGGTGAGAAACTGGCGGACAAGGGGGATAAGGTCAAGGCTCTTTTCGTCGAGGAATATCATTGCCATATAGTTTCCTGTTAGGAGTATTACCAGGAGACTGCCAACGGCATAGATAAGTCCCAGAAGTGAGCAGGCGAATATTCCGCTGTTAAGGCGCTCCCATTTTCTTGCGCCCACGTTTTGTCCCATATATGTTGCCATTGTGCTTCCCATTGCATCAAAGGGGCAGCACATAAACATTGATATTTTGTTTGCGGCGGTAACGGCGGTGACATACATTGTGCCAAGCTGATTTACGGCGGTCTGGAGGACTACAGAACCGATTGCGGTTATGGAATACTGGAGTCCCATCGGTATGCCCATTGCGAGAAGTGTGCCTGTGTGGCGGGCGGAGAGTTTCATATCGCCTTTGTTCATCACAAGGATAGGAAATCCACGGCATACTTTATACAGACAGCCGAAGCCTGAGATGAACTGGGCGATGACGGTGGCCAGTGCGGCACCGAAAACGTCCAGTTTAAAGGCAAGTATAAACACAACGTCAAGGACTATATTAATGATAGATGCAATGACCAGCCATACCACGGGAGTTTTGCTGTCGCTGAGGGAGCGGAGAATGGCGGCGGTCATATTATAGAGGAAATATGCGGGAATGCCTGCGAAAATTGTAAATATATATATGTATGCACGGTCGAAGATGTCCTCGGGGGTGCTTGTGGCACGGAGAATGTCGGCGCAGAAGATGAGGACGGAGGCGGTTATTACTATAGTAAATATGATGCACAGCCAGAGGGAGCCTGAAACGTATTTCCTGAGCTGTTTATAGTCTGCGGCGCCGAACATCTGGGAAATGGGGATAGCAAAGCCGTTGCAGATGCCCATTACAAAGCCGATGACGAGGAAGTTCAGGGAGCCTGTACTTCCAACGGCGGCAAGGGCGTCACTTCCGAGGATTCGTCCTACGATCGCAGTGTCGGCAAGATTATAAAACTGCTGGAACAGAAAGCCGAACAAAAGGGGGATACCGAAGCCGAGTATCAGCTTCAGAGGCTTTCCGTCAGTGAGGTCACGGGTCACTTTCATTATTGATCTTTCCTTTCTATCTTTCTTTCAAGATACATATTATAATGATTTTATAAGGGTAATACAATATATTATTTTGGGCAGGAATTTTAAATTTTTGTGGGAGGGAATGTGGGAAAATGGGTGTATTAATGGGGAATATGAAAGTTATATGGTAAAAATGCTGTAAAGTGTGTGAAAAAAGTTGGTGGGTGTAGTTATAAATAGACAAACATAAAAAAATATCGCAGAAACGCTTGACAAACGGGAACAGATATGGTAATATAATAAAGCTGTCGGTGATACCGATGAGAAAGAATGAAAGACGGAAGAAATGAAGTTGAGTAAGGAAAACGAAGAGGAAGTCATTGCAGCCCGCATCATTCACAATTTGTTCAAAAGAG
>CAMBJF010000140.1 GCA_945867875.1 uncultured Ruminococcus sp.
AGTATATATACATACCAAATCTATCTTTATTTTACCACAGCCCGAGGATTTTGTCAATATCGGCGGAAAATATTTGTAATTACTTTCTGAGATTGTCAAGCTCTGCATTGACGGCGGCTGCGGCGGAGGGGTCGGGGACAAAAAGGGAATCGTATCTGAAAAATGCATAGCCTGCACCGTATATTTCCGTAAGGTCACGCTGCCTTGCAAGGACATCGCTTGAAGCCACCCATTCATTGCTGCCCGAGCCTGCATATTTGTCCGATGTGCCAGATTTATACGCCGCAAGACCGATGACCAGCTGAATGTCGGGGGCTGTTATGAGCTTTGACCACTTGTCCACAGTCTCGGCATATGGCTGGGCGGTGTTCTCGAAGCCAAAATAAACCTGCGGGCAGATATAGTCGCAGCAGCCCGAAGTGCTGCACCAGGTGTAAATGTCGGCGTAGAGGTCATTGTAGTTATTATCCGTATTTCCCTGGGGAGATATTCCGAAAACGGCTTTGGGATTGGCGGAATGAACGGTTTCATACATCTGTTTAACCATTTTTGTAACATTTTCACGCCGCCAGTCCGCAAGACCCAGCGATGTCCCGCTGGCGGAATATGCGGTGCTGTCGAATGACGCATCGGTGGTGGGATAGAAATAGTCATCTATCTGAATGCCGTCTACGTCATAGGCGGTGAGTATCTCCCTTATACCGTCGCAGATAAGGGAGACTGTCTCTGCATATGCAGGGTTAAGGTACCATCTTCCCGATGAATTTACAATGTATGTACCATTCTTTGAAGCATCATTGTACCACTGACCTATCTTGTAATTTTCGGGATAGCTTTTCATCTGAGAATCGGTCGTAAGGCGCATGGGGTTTATCCAGGCGTGAATAGAAAGTCCACGGTCGTGAGCGGACTTTACGGCGATCTTTAACGGGTCATAATCCCCTGTGAGACGGTCTCCCTTGGGGAAAAGTGAGGAATCATAATAGGCATCGCCGTAGACCCTTGCCTGAAAATAAACGGTGTTGCAGCCGAGGGCGGAGATATTGTCAAAGCAGGCGTTCAGGGCGTCGGTGAACTCTGCTTCGCTTGCCCCACGCATAATTCGGTCAAATTCAAGATAGGACACCCACATTCCTTTCTGACGGCTGAAATTAAGGGGATAATAGCCGCTCTGAGGGTAGTAGACTTCCGTCTGGGGCTGAGCTGCCGCAGAGGTTTCGGCGGCTGTGGGGATAGTCACGACGGTTATCTGTGGTGCTGTCTGAACTGCCTGTGTCGGGAGCGTTCCGGGAACAAATTCGGTTTCTGATTTAGCTGTGGTTTCGGCAGAGCTTTCCCTTTCCGAAACGTTCGTCACAGTTTCGGAGATTGTTGTTTCCAAGGCAGATGTTGTCTCGGCTGATGTGTCGGAGGGCTCGTCGGGTAGTGAGACTGCGGATATGTATATAGATGTATCGGAGGATACCGATGTGCTGACGGTCGATGCAGTGGTATCTGAGGGGAAAGTTTCGGCTTCGGATATGACGTCGGTGTCGGTCTCGTAATAGCTGTCGGGAAGCTCGTCCGTCACCTGTGAGCAGCCGCAGGCAAGGAGCACAGCGGTCAAAAGTGCCGCAAATGATGCAGGATATCTTTTCATAACACCTGTCCTTTCATTATAAATGGTATTCTTTTAACTAAATTATAACTCATTTTCCATAGCCTTGTCAATGGCGGAATATGGAAGAGAATGACGAAACGGGGAATATTTATGTATGTGAGTTAACGAAAAATTTACATATAAATTGTGCATCACAGAATAAATCCCCTTGACAAAAGGGTTGACGGGTGATATAATATTTACTGTTATCCTCGTCCACACAAGAAAGTGCGGGCGTAATCCAAGAGGAGGTGCTTATAAATGGCAAAGTTAAACGAAACCTATGAAGCAATGGTAGTTTTCAGCCTGAAACAGGGTGAGGACGGCATCAAGGCTCTCACAGAGAAGTTCAAGGGTATGATGGCAGAGGCAGGCTCTGTTGAGTCCGTTGACGAGTGGGGCAAGAAGAAGCTTGCTTACGAGATCGACGACCAGACAGAGGGCTACTATGTTCTCTACACATTCACATCTGCTCCCGATTTCCCCGCAGAGCTCGACCGTGTTCTCAAGATCACTGAGGGCGTAATGCGTTCACTTATCACTGTTAAGTGATAAAGCTTTGGGCTGATATCATTTAGTTATAGGAGGCAGTTTTTTTATGCTGAACAAGGTAATTCTTATGGGCAGACTTACTGCCGATCCCGAACTCCGTCAGACCCAGTCGGGAGTTAATTCCTGTAGATTCACAGTTGCTGTTGACAGAAACTTCGTCCCTCAGGGCGGAGAGAGACAAGCTGATTTCATCACCTGTATCGCCTGGAGACAGACAGCGGAATTTGTAAGCAGGTATTTTTCCAAGGGAAGAATGATCTGTGTAGAGGGAAATCTTCGCACAGGCTCTTATGATGACAGAAACCACCCCGATGTAAAGCATTATACAACTGATGTTTATGTCGATAACGTATATTTTGCAGGTGACAGACCTCAGAATAACGGACAGGGCGGCGGTTATCAGCAGCAGGGCGGATACAATAGCGGCTATAACAACAATTACAATCAGCAGAACAATTACGGCGGCAATGCTCCTCAGCAGCCTGCATATCAGCAGTCTGCGCCTGCTCCTTCAGTCTCTGTCGGAGACCTGAGCGACTTTGAGGAGGTCATCAGCGACAGTGACCTGCCGTTCTGATGAAGCCTGACGGTCAATCATTATTCTAAAATAAGGAGGTTTCATTCATGGAAAAGGATAGAGAAAGAGCTCCCCGCGGCGCAAAGAGAACCCGTAAGAAGGTTTGCATGTTCTGCGCTGACAGAGTGGAGAAGATAGATTACAAGGATACTGCTAAGCTCAGAAAGTGCATGACAGAGCGTTCCAAGATTCTTCCCAGAAGAGTTACAGGTACCTGTGCATACCACCAGAGAGAACTTACAGTAGCTATCAAGAGAGCAAGACACATCGCTCTTCTTCCTTACGTTTCCGACTAATTTCAGAAACGAAAAATATACGATATGACCGACCCGCTTTTGGACATTTCAAAAGCAGGTCGTTTTTTGTTTGTAAAATATCATTGATTTATTAAATGCTGTATGCTATAATTTAATATATTAAAGTTATAATTCCCAAAATAATGGAGATTTAACAGATTATGGTGACGATATATTACACGGCGGCGCTGGCGCTGTCAGTGATTTTTTTTATGATACTGTGGTCAATGGGTCATAATCAGAACATTCCGTCTCTGCTTATGGCTTTTACCTGCGTTATCATAAATAACGGAGCCTGTCTTGCGCTGTCGGCGGCAAAAAATGTTGATGAAGCATTGCTTGCAAACAGGTTCGTATATCTTGCGGGAGTTTTTCTGCCCCTTTTTCTGCTTACTACCATATGCCAGCTGCTGCGGGTGCGGCTCAGTGATAAAAAGCTACTTGCAATGACGATAGTGAACATTATCGTGCTGTCCCTGACCTTCACCGCAGGCTATACCGACTGGTATTATAAAAAAATTTCCATCGACACTTCCGAGGGCTTTACACGGCTTGTAAAGGAATACGGCCCTCTGCACAACATATTTATTATCCTGCTTTTCTGCTATGTTGCGGCGATGATAGCTGTAATGACTGCGGCACTTTTTAAGCAGCAGAGGTGCTCATATAAATATGCTTCGGTGCTGCTGATATCTGTGGTAATAAGCTTTGGAAGTTATATGTTCCAGCGTGCTCTCGGACTGAAACTTGAGCTTACGGTTTACATTTATCTGCTTGAAGAGGTGGTCATACTCTTCATTCTCAGACGTATCGTGATGTACGATGTTTCGAGAATGGTTTCGGAGAATATCGAGCAGTCGGAGAACAGCGGCTATATCGTGTTTAACCGAAAAAAGCAGTTTATGGGGTGCAGCCCGGCTGCAAAGCGGTTTCTCCCCGAGCTTAAGAGCCTGCTCATCGACTACACTATCCCCGAGGAAAATGCTTATCTTTATGAAAATATTGCTCTTAATCTGAAAGATGAGAGCCGATATGTTTATTATCTCAAACGTGATGTTCGGGAGTTCAGAGTGACAGTTACCCCTGCCTATCGTGACAACAAGACCGAGTGGACGGGCTATATCGTTGAGATAACCGATGACACGGGTCAGAGAGACCACATTCATCTCCTTGATAATTACAACGAGGAGCTTTCAAAGTCCGTTAAGGAGCAGACTGCCCACATCAGGCAGATGCAGGACAGACTGATACTCGGTATGGCGGATATGGTCGAGGGCCGTGACAGCAGCACAGGCGGTCACATCAGGCGAACAAGCGACGTTATCGCCATTTTCACCGACCAGCTCCGCAAGGGCGAGAGCGGAATGCAGTTTGACGAAGAGTTCCTTGAAAATGTTGTCAAAGCCGCACCTATGCACGACCTCGGAAAAATTGCAATCGATGATTACGTTCTGAGAAAGCCCGGCAAATTTACCGATGAAGAATTTGCCATTATGAAGACCCATTCCGCAAAGGGCGCAGAGATCGTTCAGAAGATACTTGACGGCACTGAATCTGAGAATTTTGCTAAAATCGCCCAGAACATAGCTCATTATCATCACGAAAAATGGAACGGCAAGGGCTATCCCGACGGACTTGCAGGCGAGGAGATACCCGTTGAAGCGAGAATTATGGCGCTTGCGGACGTTTTTGATGCGCTTGTGAGCAAGAGATGCTACAAGGACGCTATGGGCTATGATGAGGCATTCAGGATAATCGAAAATTCCCTCGGCGAAAGCTTTGACCCTGTTCTCGGAAAAGAATTTCTGAAATGCCACCCGAAGCTTGAAGAATATTACAAACAGTCTTTAAAATCATAAAAACCGTCTGCAAAAATGCAGGCGGTTTTGTTTATATATCGAGAATGTAAATGGCTGAATCACGGTCAGGAAAGCTGTATTCAACGGGCAGTTCGGAAATGTCGATCTTGCGGAAGTCTGCCTTTTCATAAAATATGTGGGACTGCTTTGCGGCGGCGGGAGTGTCAAGGAAAATGTGCTTTACTCCGTGGCTTTTGGCAAAATCAAGCAGTGTCATATACAGCTTCAAGCCGATCTTCTGTGAGCGGTAGTCCTTGTGAACGAAAAATTTTTTCAGCACGGCATATCCGTCAGGCTTCATCATAAGCCCGATAGTGCCGATGAGCTTGTCATCATCAAGAGCTGTCCAAAACTCGCCGTCCTTGCCGCTGTAATTTGCTTTTATAGCTTTAAGGTCGGTCTGTTCGTCAAGGGTCAGCCCGATGTGGTTTTCGCCGTTCTAAATGCTCAGAATGAGGTCGATAATTTCATCGTCATACTTGCCGCAATAGGTTTCAATACGTATCATTTTTCCACCCCAACTTAATTTTTCTCAATATCAAGCACACGTATAAGGTTGTTTACATCATCAAGAGGAAGATTGTTGATATAAATTCGGTCAGTTTTGAGCTTTACCCGAATTGTCTCTTCCTTTTCAAATGTATCATCGGCAGTATAGCTCAGCATTTCAAGAGTTTCATCAAGATTATCCGCCGCAAACCACAATGTCCTGCCGTCAGATGATGCCTTGGGGAAAAGGGACATATCATCAGGAACAAATGCGGCTTCAAGCTCTTCGGTGTACTCGCTTACGTGAATGGTGAGAGTGCCCTCAAACTCACGTTCATCAGAGGAAAAACGTGCCTGAAATGAGCTGTTGTCATTGGCAAACATCATCAGGCTGTTAAGTGTCCACCCCAAAAATTCGTCGCCGTTACTCAGCTCCACAGCTTCTCCGCTGCCATCTGCGGCACGGAATGTGAGGGACTCGCCATCTTTAAGTGGCAGGACTTTGTTCACGGCAGAGCCTGATGAGCTGTCCTGCTGTGATGCGGGGCTTTCTATGAAATATGTTGCTTTTTCGGAGAATTTTATCTCGGGCATCTCGTCCTCGGGGACTGTTGTAACTGCGGACACTGACACTGTTGTATCCGAAACTTCCGCTTCATTTTCTTCCTTTGCACAGCCGCACAGCAGTATAATAAGCGCTATAGCCGCATATTTTGCTTTCATATGTACAACTTCCTTTTATTCTGAAAATCTGTAGGTATATGCATTGCCCTTTTTGCCTGTTCTTGCCACAACGCCCCCTCTGAAAAGTGCCGATAAGGCAACTGAAGCGGTTTCACGGGATATTCCCGCCGCTTTGGCAAGGCTCTCGGTGGTGTAATCCTCATCAAAAAGGCAGGGAATAAGCTTTTCCCAGTCACGGGGAGAATCAATGTTGATTTCGTCAACAAGGGCTGTAGGCACACGGTCAATCACCTGTCTCTTATACACATCTGACGCTGCCGACGATATGCAGTGTG
>CAMBJF010000141.1 GCA_945867875.1 uncultured Ruminococcus sp.
ATATAGACCCATATGTTGGGCAACTTGCTCTGTTAAACGTTTTCAAATATGAACAAAAATATGCCGCCCTGTCTGTCAAAAAAGCAGTAAGGGCGGCATAATATTTTTATACGTTTATCAAAGCTGATCTGCGATATCGTAAATGAGCTTTTCGGACTTTTCCCAGCCGAGGCAGGGGTCAGTGATAGACTTGCCGTAGGTGCCTTCTTCAACCTTCTGGCAGCCGTCAACGATGTAGCTCTCGATCATAAAGCCCTTTACGATCTTGCGGATATCGTTGTTGTGGCGGCAGCTGTGAAGAACTTCGTTGCAAATTCTGATCTGCTCCATAAACTGCTTGCCGGAGTTTGCGTGGTTAGCGTCAATGATAACAGCCATATTTTCAAGGTTCTTTGCGCTGTACATATCGTAAAGACGAACAAGGTCCTCGTAGTGGTAGTTGGGGTGAGAGTTGCCGTGCTTGTCAACATAGCCTCTGAGAATGGCGTGGGTAAGAGGATTGCCCTTGCTGCGTGCTTCCCAGCCTCTGTAGAGGAATGTGTGCTGTGACTGAGCGGCAATAATGGAGTTGAGCATAACGGAGTAGTCACCGCTGGTGGGGTTCTTCATTCCGACGGGAACCATAAGTCCGCTGGCGGTGAGACGGTGCTGCTGGTCCTCAACGGAACGTGCACCGATAGCAACGTAGGAAAGGATATCGGAAAGATATCTGTGGTTCTCGGGATAAAGCATTTCATCAGCACAGCCAAGACCTGTTTCGGTGAGAGCCTTAGTGTGGAGCTTTCTTATGGCGATAAGACCTTCAAGCATATCCTCGGACTTAGTGGGGTCGGGCTGATGAACCATACCCTTGTAGCCCTGACCGGTTGTACGTGGCTTGTTGGTGTAAATTCTGGGGATAATGAGAATCTTGTCCTTGACCTTGTCCTGGACTTTTGCAAGGCGGTTTACATAGTCAAGAACGCTGTCCTCACGGTCGGCGGAGCAGGGACCGATGATAAGAAGGAACTTATCGGACTTGCCTGTAAAAACGTCGGCAATGGCAGCGTCACGCTCAGCCTTTATCTTCTTGACTTCTTCGGGAATGGGGAACTGCTCTTTTATCTCCTTGGGGATAGGCAGCTTTCTGACGAAATCCATATTCATCATAACTAAAACAAACTCCTTTATATTCGTTTCTCATAAATTCTGTCAGGAAACGGAAAATATGTATATCAGCCGCAGATGATTTACTGCTTTAAAGTGCGATATATCTGTTATGCATTATAACATATATAATAACGTTTGTCAAGATTATAACGCCACTTTTTTACATTATACACTATTCAAACGGTAGGATAAAGAGAGCTTTTTTAATTTAACTACAATTAATCTGTGAATTTTTTGACTTTAAATCGGCAAAATGTTGTTGTTTGTGCATAAATATAATGTGTTGAATTTGTGAGGCTATCCAAAATTTGTGAATGTGTGTTGACATAAGCTTTCAGTGGTGCTATAGTTAGTTACACAAGTAATTAACTAAATAGCTAAGGAGGTATGAGAATGCATTTCAACCCTGACGGCGAAAAGCCCATATATGTGCAGATGGCTGAGTGGATAGAGGAAAATATCCTTTCGGGAGCGT
This sequence comes from uncultured Ruminococcus sp., assembly GCA_945867875.1. Classification (GTDB taxonomy): domain Bacteria; phylum Bacillota; class Clostridia; order Oscillospirales; family Ruminococcaceae; genus Huintestinicola. The sequence goes on from CAMBJF010000141.1 coordinate 1,625, forward strand.
TTCCCGAGGAAGCTCAGATACCGTCCACCACGGACATCTCGGCGCAATACAAGATAAATCCTGCCACTGCGCTGAAAGGTATGAACATTTTGGTTGACAAAGGGATAATTTACAAGAAAAGGGGACTGGGTATGTTTGTAAGCGAGGGTGCGGCTGAAAAGCTCAGGAGCGAAAGAAAGCAGGAATTTTTCGAGAAATTCGTAAAATCTCTTATGAGCGAAGCCGAAAAGCTGGGCATCACAAAAAACGAGGTCATTGATATGATCGAAAGGGGCGGTGACAAATGAGCACGATCGAGATAAAGAATTTATCCAAAAGCTTTGGCAAAAATCAGGCTCTGAGCGATGTTACGCTCACCTTGAAGGAAAACTGCATCTACGGACTTCTGGGCAGAAACGGTGCAGGAAAATCCACTCTTATGAACATCATCAACAACCGCATTTTTGCGGACAGCGGTGAGATTCTCATTGACGGCATACCGAGCCGTGACAATGACAAGGCGCTGGGAAAGCTCCATATGATGGGGGAGCAGCTTTTATATGCACCGTCTCTCAAAGTCTCGGAAATGTTTAAGGCAGCCGCCTGCTTTTATCCCGAATATGATATGGAATACGCAATGAAGCTCAGCGAGGAATACAAGCTGAACACCAAAGCCAAGCTCCAGAAGCTCTCCACAGGCTACCGCTCCATCGCGAAGATAATCAATGCTCTTGCCTGCAATGCAGATGTCGTTTTCTTTGACGAGCCTGTTCTCGGTCTTGACGCAAATCACCGTGATATGTTTTACAGACAGGCGATTGAGAAATACAACTCCCGTCCCGCAACCTTTGTCATCTCCACTCATCTTATCGAGGAAGCGGCGGGACTTATCGAAAGAGCCGTTGTCATCAAAGACGGCAGACTTCTTCTTGACGAGGACACGGAGGCTATCCGCTCAATGGGCTACAGCGTTTCGGGAAAAGCAAGCCTTGTAGATGAATTTGCAAAGGGCAGGGAAGTAATGTCTGAGGATACTCTGGGAGGGCTGAAAACAGCGTATATCAAGGGTGACAGATTTTCGGAAAATATCCCAGATGAACTTGAGGTACAGCCTCTCAGTCTCCAGTCCCTGTTCATACATCTTACAAATTCATAAGAAAGGACGATACATATATGACAAAGCACAGCTTTACGGCATCATATAAATACCAGGTCCGCAGAATAATTTTTATGCTTATACTTACATTGTGTGCGGCTCTTGTGGCAGAAATCATTCTTGTTGCTATAGCAAATTACGGGATTGACGGAAGATTAACGCTTGAGGGCATCGGTTTTCCCTGTCTTGACGCACTTTCGGGGTTGATGCTTTTTATCTACGGGGCATATTTTCTTGCAGAATTTATGAATGCAGGTGCGGCAAACGGGGTATCACGCACCACAAGCCTCGTTTCGGCAATTGCTTCAAACTTCACCGTATCGGCAGCATTAGCATTATTCGTGTCGGTCGTTTCGCCGCTGATAAATTCATTATCGGACAGTGGTTCAGATATATTCCTGCTTGAATTTATTTATGGCGAGAAAAAATTTTTTGAGTTTTACGGCGAGAACGCCTTTGTTGTAAGGATAAGATTTTTCATAATGTGCACCCTTTCCGTATTCCTTTGCGCTATGGTGGGAATACTGTTTGCCGCTGCATTTTACAAGCTTTCAAGGGTCGGAACTGTAATTTTTACATTGATAATTGTTTTTGTGCCTGCTTTCGGTTATCCTATGGCAAGCATTTCACTTGCAAAAAGGGGTATTGACCTTGATAGCTGTATGAAAAAATTTTTTACCGAAGTCGAAAGAGCGTTCGGAATGGCTCACGTTAACGGAAGTCAGGCGGGAGACTTTGTTCGGGGCGGATTTATGATGCTCTTAACAGCAGTCGTTATGGGCTTTATCGCTTGGCTCATTGTGCGCCGTGCAAATGCAAAGCCTGCGGCTATAAGGGGGGATTGATATGAAAATAAGAAAGCTTATACCCATAATTATGTGTGCTCTCTGCCTTACCGCCTGCGCAGATATACCCGAGGTAAGGGAGAGCATTCCCGAAGATGAGCAGACTGTCATAGCTCCTCCCGAAAACGGCTGGACAGCGGAGGAACTTGCAAAGGTGTCATACTTTGACGGCGTTCAGCTTTCATATCCCATAACGCTCAGAAGTCTCGGCTCGGCGTATGGTGTATTGCTCGATTTTAAAAGTAGTGACGGCGATACGACCTACAGTATCGGCAAAGATATAATGTCCTTGGACAACTATGCAAATATCCGGGCTTCGGACGGTGCTGCTGAATTGTCTCCCGATACCGAAATAACAGAATTTTGGTCCTATTCCGAAAATATTTCAGTGAACGGTATAAAAATGGGTGCAGATAAGGACGCTGTCATTTTGGCTCTCGGAGAGCCTGACAGCATTGATGATACTTCATATGATGTTGTATCTGTATATACATATCTTGACAGAAACACTGGCAGGACGATCTTGGAAATAAACGTTATTAAGGAGAATGGCTGTGTTACCGTAATATCTCTTGGGGATAAGTAATGCCATTGTATATGCAGATGTGACGTTCTGACATAAAAATATCCCGCTCTCTTTTTTGAAAACGGGATATTGCATTATGCGGAATTATTCAGCCGCATCTTCCTCAGCGGGCTTTTCGGGAATTTCTATCCCAAGCTCGGAGGTGAGGTAATCGATCTGATACTGAAGATCATCTATCTGAGCGGCATAAGCGGCTTCCTTTTCAGCCTGCTTCTTTTCGACCTTGTTGGTGTTTGCCAGGTCAATGGTGTAAAGGGTAGTTACAACTATTGCAAAAATTGTAAGACCTGCTGTAAGGGGATTGAACCAGCCCTTTTTCTCTTCCTTTTCGGCGATGAACTCTGCAATGCCTGTGTGGGCGAGAGCCTTGGAAAGGGCGAAGTAAAGGGGAATTGCGATAACGCAGGCAAGAACGCCGTTTATAGTAGATGTGATAGCATTCACGCCTGTGAGCTTAAGAGCTACGGAAACAGGTTCGCCGAGAAGAATCTGGCTTATGAATGTCTTGAGAAGATAAAGAACAATGTACACGAGCTGACCGACTATCGCACCAACGATAACAGCCTTTTTCTCATTTGCGGGACCGTGCTTTCTGATGTGACCTGCTGTGAAGCCCATTGCGAATTTTGAGAAGAATGTGTAGGGAGCGGAAACGATGTACACGGGGTCAAAAAGGTCGTAAAGACCTGCGCCGATGCCCGATGCAAGACCGCCCTTAAGTCTGCCGAAAAGGAGACCTGCAAGAAGGCACATTGAGTTTCCAAGGTGTATTCTTGTGACAAGTGCGCCGTTGGGTATTTTTATCTGGAGATAATTTCCCACATAAACGAGAGCCGCCATAAGACCCACTATAATAATTGAATAGAGCTTTCTTCTTCCCGAAGAAGCTTTTGCTGCTGTTTCTGCCATAGCCTGAGACCTCCAAAAATCTTATATCATATTATTTTGATAGGATAATAATACTCCTGCGGGACAAAAAAATCAACCTTGGCAAACTTTTGAAACAAATACATCAAAATATGCACAGTGTACTATTTATATTATGTATTTGTATGATAAATCAAACATATTCAACAAATAAAATTCGGCAAAAAACGGCAAAAAAATCATTCTGCGGAAAATGCTACAATTATCCGCAGAATGATTTTTATATGTATGTGCAAAACGCCGATATGATGATTTTACTATTCATTAACATCTTCGGAGATGTCAGTCACATCCTCCGAAACAATCTCGGCAGATGCTTCGGGTATGACCGCAAAGTCAGCGCCGCCCGTGTCACTGCGTATGGTTTCGGATATCTGCCGTGTTACAGCCGCAAGACGGGCTGTGGGGCGCTCGGTGAGAGATGCGTCGATAACATAGACGTGACCCTCGGAAAAGGCGGTGAGCTGAGAGGCAAGGTCAGCGTCAAAATATGATGTGTCGAGTGGGTGGGCGAGGAGTATCACCTGTGGGTCGGCGTCAAGAAGCTCTTCGGCGGTAAGGGTGAGGGAGCTGTTGTCGGCGGCGATATTTTTCCCGAAATGAGCGGCATAATCTCCCGCAAAGGTGTCTCCCGTGGCGGCGGAGAAACCGTCATCGGTGATGTTCATTATAAAAACAAGGCTTTCACAGGAGCCTTTCGCCTCGGCAAGTGCGGTTCTCAGGTCGGCGGTGGCATTTTCGGCAAGCTTTTCGCCGTCAATGCTGCCCGAAAAAATAAGGGCGAGGGTACGGTAATTGTCAAGAAGTTCCGCTTCCGAGCGGGGCGAGGGGAGACTCAGCACAGACACGCCTGCACTCGACAGTCTGGTTATATCCTTGTTTGCGATAGGACTTTGGGTTATGAGCAGTGCGGGGGAATACTTTATTATACCGTCGATATCGGGGTTAACGGCAGAGCCTACGGAGGGGATATTTTCCGTGCTTTCGGGATAATCGCAGTATTCGCTGCGGCAGATTATCCTGTCACCGAAGCCAAGCTCAAAGAGCATTTCCGTGACCGCAGGGGAGAGGGAACCAACCGTGACGGGAGAACTGTTAAATGTAAGTCCTCCCGCTGTAACGGGATATGGCTGTTCGGTCACGGCTGTGGCATCGGCGGGGAGAGCTTCGGTGTCCTCCTCGGTGACTTTTGTGCAGCCGCAGAGGAAAAGGGCTGCGGATATAAGTATAATTACAAGCTTTTTTATCATATATACCTGTCTCTTATACACATCTGACGCTGCCGACGATATGCAGTG